>DASZLC010000022.1:0-13909 GCA_035552615.1 Solirubrobacteraceae bacterium | reverse complement strand
GCCTTCACCTCCGGTGGCGTGCTCGCGGCCGTATGCATCGAGCTGCTCGGTCTGGCCGATGACGCGTTCACGACGTTCAACCGGGTGACGATCAACGCGGGCATCACGAAGGTGATCCACGGCCGCCGGGGCGCCACGCTGGTGTCGTTCAACGACCACAGCCACCTGGAGCGGGCCGGCACCGAGCTCGTCACCTACCGCTGAGCTAGCCTGAAGCTTAGTCAGAACGACAGGAGAGAGAATGGGTTTCGGGGACAAGTTCAAGGATCTCACCAAGCAGGCCAAGGACGCGGTGGCCGAGCACAAGGATGAGCTGCACAACGCCGTCGATGTCGTCAGCGCCGCCGCGGACCAGAAGACCCGCGGCAAGTACACGGACAAAATCGCCAAGTTCAGCCAGAAGGCCGCCAGCGCGGTCGACAAGGCGGCCGACGACGGGACCGAGCCCGACGGAACCGAGCCCGAGACGCCGACGGCCCCCGAGGCGCGGGCGGCCGAGGGCGCCCCGGCCCCCACGGGTCCCCCGCCCAGCTTCGACGAGTAGGGGTTGGTAGATCGACCCCAATTATTGGGGTCGATCCACCACGGCATCCTCGCTACCGGAGCTCCTCACGAAGTGACGCGTAGCGCGCGGCCCAGGCGACGTGGTCGCGCGAGATGCACGTTGGCCGGCTCGGCGCCCATGTCGCGCAGCAGCGCGGCCTCGTCGTGCTTGCGGCGCAGCGTGGTGAGCTCCAGCCGGGTCGCGTCGGGCGCGAGCCGGCGCGGGCAACAGCTGCTCGTACGCCTGCAGAAAGCGGTAGTAGCTGCAGCACGAACGGCGAGCCGGCCATCAGCTCATGCTTGTGCCGGACGTCGTCGGCCACGACGGGGATCCGCGCCGCCGGCCACGCATCGTCGCGTGCGGTGACGGCGACGAAGCCCTTCATCGGCTCGCTGGCGCCCGACCGGCCAGCGCGGCGCCCGCCGCGCACATGCCGAGGCTGGCCAGCGCCCCCACGATCACGGCGGCGGCCTGACCGGACTTCAGCACCCCGTCGCTGAGCCCAAGCTTGGCCACGGCGGCGGGAACGCCGAGCTGCGCGCTGACCACGAGCCCGGCCCACGCCGGCGCGCGGATCACGCGCGCGGCGAGCTGGTGGACGACGAGGATCCCGACGATCAGGGCGGCGGCGAGCTCGAGGTCCTTCGGCGTCGAGACGAGCGCGCGCACGTTCAGGCTGGCGCCGAGGACGACGAAGAAGATGGGGACGAGAAAGCCGCTGGCGACGCCGGAGACCTGGTCCGACAGCCGCGCCGGGCCGCCCTCCACCGCGACCACGAGCCCGGCGGCGAAGCCGGCGATCATGATGCTGGTCCCGATCCCCTGAGCGATCGCGGCCAGCGCGAACAGGGCGACGAGCGAGATCCGCAGGTCAAGGGCCCAGTTCTTCGGCGCCGACTCTGCGCGGAAGGCCTGGACCCGCCGATCGCGGCGCAGGTACCGAGCGGCGAACAGGATCACCAGCGCCGCGGCCGTGACGGCGAGCACGCCGAGGACCGCGTCAACGGCCTTCGACGGAGTCATCACGAGCGGCACGGCGACGATCGTGGTGATGTCGGCGACCGTCGCCCACGCCATCGCGATCAGCGCCCGATCGGCGCCGATGCCCGCCTCCTGCAGCGCGGGCAGGACGATCGCCGCCGACCCGCTGGCCAGCAGGACGGCCCAGACGACCGGATGGCCGAGCGACAGTCCATGCGCGATCGCCAATCCTCCGGCGACGCCGAACGCCGCGCTGGCCACGACGGCCACGACGCCCTTGCCCAGGTCGCCGAGCAGCGCCTTGTTGCGCAGTGGCACGTGCATCCCGGCGACCAGCATCAGGACGGCGAAGCCGACGTTCCCCAGGAACGCGACCGTCGTGTTGTTCGCGTCGACGAGCCGGAAGCCCGTCTTGCCGATCACGATCCCGGCCAGCAGCTCGCCGACGACGACCGGGATCGCCACCCGCTTGGACGATGAGAGCAACGGGCCGACCAGACCGGCCAGGCCGATCAACGCCAGGGTCCCGAAGCTGATCATTCGCCGCGAGCCTACGACACCGACCGGCGAATCTGTCCGTCGTGGGAGCTAGGCCGAGTCCGCGAGCAGCGCCGCCAAATCATCGGCGATCGCGTCCGCGGCTCCGAGCTCCGCGTCGGGGTGCGTCGTGCGCAGCGCGACCACCGGCGCCCCGGCCGCCCGCCCGGCCTCGATCCCGGCCGGGGCGTCCTCCAGGACCACGCACCGCGACGGGTCGACGCCGATCCGGCGGGCGGCGATCACGTACGCCTGGGGGTCGGGCTTGCCGCGGGCGACATCGTCGCCCGACACCAGCACCTCCGGTGAAGCGAGCCCCGCCGCGTGCAGCCGGGCCGCGGCGAGCGCCGCCGAGCACGAGGTGACGATCGCCAGCGGTCGGCGGACGGCCAGCAGCGCCGCTGCGCCAGGGAGCGCGAACACGCCGTCGACGTCGGCGACCTCGACCGCCTCGACCGTGGCCGCCTCGGCGGCGTGATCGGCGCCGGGCGCCAGCAGCCGGACCGTCTCGCGCGACGGGCGCCCCTGGGCGTAGTGATGGACGGTCTCGGGGTCGAGGCCATGACGCCGCGCGAAGGCGGACCAGACGCGGCGCACCGGCGCGGTCGAGTCGACGAGCGTGCCATCGAGATCGACGAGCACGGCGTCGGCCCGCGCGAGCAACACGGCGGCCGTCATGCCCGGGCGCACGCGCGGGCGGCCGGGGCCGAACTGGGCCGTCCGCGCTCGACGACGTCGGCCAGCAGCACGACGAGCACCCCGGCGACCACGAGCAGGCCACTGGCCAGGCGCAGCGAGGTGAGCTGGGCGACGCCGCCGATCATCGGCGGCCCGGCCAGGAACCCCAGGTAGCCGAGCGAGCTGACCGCGGCCAGTGCTGGGCCGGTGGCAACGCCGGGCTGGCGGGCAGCGGCGCGGAACAGCGTCGGCACGACGCCGGCCAGGCCGAGTCCGAGCGCGGCGAAGCCGGCGATCGCGCTCGCCGGCGTCCCGAGCGCGAGGCCGGCCGCGAACCCGACGGCGGCGAGCGCCCCGCTGCGGCGCAACAGCCCCGCCGCCCCCCACCGCGCCCACAGCCGGTCGGCGGCGAGCCTCCCGCCGCCCATCGCAATGCTGAACACGGCATAGGCGAGCGCGCCAATCGCGGCCGACCCGGCCAGAGCGTCGTGGACGAGCTTCGCGCTCCAGTTGGCGGCGCCGCCCTCGGCCAGCAGCGAGAAGAAGCAGGCCACGCCGATCAGCACGAGCCGGGTCGGCAGCCGCCGCCAGCGCAGCGCGGGCGCGCGGGCATCGCCGTCCTCGTCGCGGGGCAGCAGCGACCGGGTGGCCAGCAGGCCGGGGACGCCGAACAGCAGCGCGGCGACGGCGAGGTGCGCGAACGGCGAAACGTCGAGCCCGGCGGCCAGCGCCCCGAGCCCGGCCCCGGCGAAACCGCCGAACGAGAAGGCGGCGTGCAGCGAGGACAGGATCGGACGATCGAGGCTCCGCTCCACCGAAACGCCCTGAGCGTTCATCGTCAGGTCGAGCGTCGAGTTGGCGAGTCCGACAACGAACAGCGCGGCCGCCAGGGCGGGGATGCTGTGGGCCAGCGCTGGCAGCACAACGGCGAGCATCAGGGCGGCCACGGCGCCCCGGCAGAAGAGGCGGCTGGGACGGCCCGGGAGCAGGCGCCCGACGATGGGGATGGCGATCAGCGCGCCGACGGCGGGGGCGAGCAGTGCCAGCCCCAGCGCGCCCGTGCTCGCCCCGGTTCGCGCCGACAGAGCCGGAATCCGCGAGGCCCATGAGGCGAACAGCGCGCCGTCGATGAAGAACACGGCGGTGATCCCGGCGCGCGGCCTCATGCCAGGAGCACCTCGATCCCGAGTGCGCGGTACGGCGCCAGCGCGGCCTCGTCGACCTCGGCGTCGGTGACCAGGCGGGTGACGCTCGAGAGCGGCGCGACGACGATCGGCATCGCGGTGCCCAGTTTGTCGTGATCGGCCAGCGCGACGACCTCAGCGGCCCCGTCGATCATCGCCGCCTTCACATGGCGCTCCTCCAGGTCCTCGGTGGTGACGCCGATCTGCGGATGCAGGCCGCACACGCCGAGGAACACGACGTCGGCGCGGATCGACCGAAGCGCCTCGACCGCAGCGGCTCCGACGGTGACGAGCGCATTCGGGCGCAGGGTTCCGCCGACGACGCTGACCTCGAGGCCGGGATGGGCGGCCAGCTCCGTGGCGATCGGCGGGCTTGTGGTGATGACGCTGGCACGGAGATCCTCGCGCAGGGCGCGGGCGAGCTCCAGCGTCGTCGTGCCGCCGTCAAGCACGACCACCTGTCCGTCCTGCACGCAGGCGGCGGCGCGCCGCGCGATCGACGCCTTCGCCTCCGGGGCGCGGCGGGCCCGGGAGGCGAACGACGAGGCGTCGCCGTGGCGCGGCAGGGCGCCGCCGTGGACGCGCCGGAGCAGACCGAGGGTGTCGAGCTCGCGCAGGTCGCGCCTGATCGTGTCCGCCGAGACATCGAGCTCGTCGCTCAGGTCGGCGGCCAGCACCCGCCCCTGCGTGGCCAGCCTGCCGAGGATCAGCGTCCGTCGCTCATCGGTCAACACCGGCCGAACCATACACGTTAGTTCACGCTAATGCACAAACATGCACAAACCAGCATCGTCACGGGACGGCGGAGCGCGCAGCGCGGCGCCGGACCAGCTCGGCCAGCCCGGAGCGCTGCAGCTTGCCGCCGCCGATCAGCGCGGCATCGGCCTGGGCGCGCTTGTACAGCCAGTGCACGTCGGCCTCCCAGGTGAAGCCGATGCCGCCGTGGGCCTGGATCGCGCTCGCGCTGACCTCCACCCCGGCGTCGCAGGCGGCGGCCGCGGCCAGCGCCGCCGCCTCGTCCAGCGTCTCGGTGCTGGCGTCGGCCGCCCAGGCGGCGTGGTAGGCCATCGAGCGGGCGCTCTCAGTGCCCAGCAGCATCTGCGCGCAGCGATGCGAGACGGCCTGGAAGGAGCCGACCGGCACTCCGAACTGCTTGCGCTCCTTCACGTACTCGACCGTCATGTCGAGCGCTCGCTGGGCGACGCCGACGAGCTCGGCCGACACGGCGCCGCGCACCCGGGCGGCGGCCAGCGGACCGAGTGGCTCGCCCTCACCGTGCACGGCGCCGAACCGGCGCGTGAGATCGATCGCCACGAACGGCTCCGCCTCGGCCGCGCCGATCAACCACGCGTCGGATCCGTCGACGATCAGCGCCACGTCGGCGCCCGGCGCGTCTGCCGCGATCCCGCGCGTGCCGAGCGCGGCGCTCAGCTCGCCCGACACGAGCCCGGGCAGCCACTGCGCCCGCTGCTCGGCCGTGCCCTCGGCGTCGATCACCGCGGCGACGACCGCGCTGGAGACGAGTGGGGTCGAGGCGCAGGCGTAGCCGTGCTCCTCCAGCAGGACGGCCAGCGCGACGGCGCCGAGCCCCTGTCCGCCGTATTCCTCGCCGACGGCGATCCCCGCCCAGCCCAGCTCGCGCAGCTCGGCCCACAGCGCGGCGTCGTAGGTCGCGGCTTCGGCGGCCGCGCGGACGGCCGCGAACGGCGAGCGCGCGGCGAGCAGCTCGCGGGCGACGCGCTTGATCTCCTTCTGGTCCTCGGTCAGATCGAAGTCCATGATCAGCGCGCCTTCGGTAGGCCGAGCACGCGCTCGGCGAGGATGTTCTTCAGGATCTCGGTCGTTCCGCCCTCGATCGTGTTGCCGCGGGCGCGCAGCAGCTCGTAGGCCCAGGGACTGTCTGTGTGGAGCGTCTCCGACCCGAGCAGATCGGTCGCCAGCTGGGTGAGCTGCTGGTTCGATTCCGACCACAACCATTTCACCAGCGAGCCCTCCGGTCCCGGCACCCCGTACTTCTCGACGGCGGTCAGGCCGCGGTAGGCGGTGAGGCGGAGGATCTCGGTGCGGAGATGGAGCTCGCCGAGCTTCTCGGCCACCACCTGGTCCTCCAGCAGCCCGCGCTGCGCCGCCGCGTCGATCAGCGTGTCGAGCAGCTGGCGCAGGCGCACCTGGAGGAAGAAGCCAAGCCCGGCGCGCTCGTTCATCAGCGTGGTCAGCGCGACCTTCCAGCCGTTGCCGACGCCGCCGAGCACGTTCTCGGCCGGCACCCGCGCCCCGTCGATGAACAGCTCGTTGAACTCGGGCTCGCCGGTGATCTGGCGCAGCGGGACGACCTGAACGCCGGGCTGCTCCATGTCCATCAGGAAGAAGGTCAGGCCCTTGTGCTTCGGCGCATCGCTATCGGTCCGTGCCACGAGCATGCACCACTTCGAGTACTGCGCTCCGCTCGTCCAGACCTTCTGGCCGGTGATCACCCACTCGTCGCCATCCTGCACCGCGCGGGTCTTCAGGCTGGCCAGGTCCGAGCCGGCGTCGGGCTCGGAGAACCCCTGGCACCAGATCTCCTCGCCGGTGAGGATCGGCGCCAGGTAGCGGTCCTTCTGCTCGGGCGTCCCCCACGTCATGATCGTCGGGCCGGCCAGCAGGATGCCGAGCACGTTCGCGGGCAGCGGGGCCCCGCTGCGCCCCAGCTCCTCGAAGAAGATCGCCGACTGGGTCAGCGTCGCGCCGCGTCCGCCGTATTCGCGCGGCCACTGCACGGCCGCCCAGCCGCCGTCGGCCAGCCGGCGCTGGAAGTCGCGCCGCCAGGCGTAGTGCGCGTCCTCGGCCTCGGGCTCAGGACCGGGCTCGTTGGCGGCAAACCACGCGCGCAGCTCGTCACGGAAGGCCAGCTCCGCCTCATTGAACGTCAGATCCACCGCGTCTCCTCTCGAACGGCAACGACTCAAACCTACCGTGCCGACCGATGATCGAATTCGGACGCTCGCAGGCGTGGGCGCCTGGCGAGCGGGGCAGCTACAGAAAAGCGCGGCGGTCGGATGAGACCGCTCCCGCGCGCCTGTGCTTTGGTTACCCCTGGGGCGCAGGCGCGCGGAAGCGACCCGGCACGGGACATTAGAAGCGAGCGGACCCCGAAGGCGCGGCGATCCCTACCGGCGAGGCCTCGGACGGCTGACGCGCCTCGAACGCGGCCAGATCGAACGTTCGCAGCCGCCGACGGAGCCCGGCCATCGTCCACGGCCAGGCCAGCGCGACCCGCCCCGTCCGGTCGAGGTAATAGCTCGTGCAGCCGCCGGCGGTGAAGACGGATCCGGCGAACGCCCGGTCCATCTCGCCGACGAAGGCCCGTTGGGCGTCCTCGCGCACGTCGATGCTGGCGAGGCCGGCCGCGCGCACGGCGCCCAGCGCACCGGCGATGTACTGCAGCTGCGCCTCGGCCATGACGAACCCCGACGCGGTGCCGATGTTCGGCCCGAACAGCATGAACATGTTCGGGAAGCCGGTGATCACGGTGCCGTTGTAGGCGCGTGGACTGCCGTTCCAGTACTCGGCGAGCGTGGCGCCCGTACGCCCGCGGATGCGCTCCGCCACCGGATGATCGGTGAGCACCTTGAAGCCCGTGCCGAAGATGATCGCGTCGACCGCGTGCTCGGCGCCGTCGGCGCTGATCACCGAGCCGGGGCGGATCTCCTCGACGGCGGCCGCGACGAGCTCGACGTTCGGCTGGGCCAGCGCGGGGTAGTAGCTGTTGGAGATCCCGGTCCGCTTGCAGCCGATCACGTACCGCGGCGTGACCTTGCGCCGGAGCTCGGGGTCACGGATCGCCCGGCGGACGTTCCAGCGCGCGACGCCGTGGGCGAGCCGAGCCAGGCGCGGATGGCGCAGGGTCGTGATCAGCAGGTCGATCGGCGCCCACTCCAGCCAGCGGGCGAACCGCATCAGGCCCGGGATGTGGCGCATCGCCCACCGCTCCAGCCGCGTGGTGCGCCAGTCGATCTTCGGCACCACCCACGAGGGCGTGCGCTGGAACACGGTCAGCCTCTCCACAAGCGGCTGGATCGCCGGTACGAACTGCAACGCCGAGGCGCCGTTGCCAATCACCGCGACCCGCCGCCCGGTCAGGTCGACATCGTGGCGCCAGCGCGAGGAGTGAAACATCTCGCCCCGGAACGACGTCATCCCGGGCACGTCCGGGATCTCCGGCTCGTGCAGCGGGCCGGCGGCGACGATGAAGAACCGCGCCGCGTAGGGGCCATCGCTCGTCTCGATCGCCCAGCGCTGGGCGCGCTCGTCCCAGCGCGCGTCGAGCACCTCGGTCCGGAGGCGGACGTGAGCGGGAATGCCGAACCGCTCCGCCGTGTCGGCGACGTAGCGCTTCAGCTCGGGCTGCTCGGCGAACGTGCGTCGCCAATCGGGGTTCATCGCGAACGAGTACGAGTACAGGTGCGAGGGGATGTCGACGGCGCAGCCGGGGTAGGTGTTGTGGTGCCAGGTGCCGCCGAGCTCGCCGGCGCGCTCGAAGATCACGAAGTCGTCGATCCCGTCGCGCTTCAGGGTGATCCCGGCGCCGATGCCGCACACCCCGGCGCCGAGGATCGCTACCTCGACCTCACGAGTCATCGTCCTCGCCTCCAGAAGCCGGGCTCGCGGCCGGGCGAGCCGAGGATTGAATACGTCGCATCGACCAGCGACTGCCCGCGCTCGTTCAAGCCCGTCCCGGCGCCGTGCCGGTTCATCGTGTAGGCGAAGGCGAGGCGGTGAAACGGGTCGGCGAAGCCGATCTGGCCGCCGAGCCCGGGGGTGCCGAACGCGTCCTCGCCGATGAACACGCCGTTGCCTGCTCCGGCGTTCGGCCACGACTTGCTGAAGCCGAGCGTGAAGCACGTCCGCAGGCCGATGCAGGCGTCGACGTCGGTGAACGACTGCGGGTAGGCCATCCGCTCGATCGCCTCCTCGCTGACGATCCGCACGCCGTCGCGGCTTCCGCCGAGCGACAGCGGGGCGTACACGCCGGCCAGGCCGCGCGCGTTGGTCACGGCGCCGGCCGCCGGGATCTCGGCCGCGTGCGCCGCGGGGCTGTCCCCGACCTCGAACCAGCCGCCGACGTTCGTGATCAGCTTGAACGCCGCCGAGCGCGGGTCAAGCATCCCGCGCACGAACTCCGCCGGGAGCACGGCCGCGTCCGGGTCGCGGCGCGCCTGTGCCCGCAGTCCCCGCGTGGCCGCGGCGCCGAGCGCCGCGCGCACGGGCCTGAGCCGGAGTGCGCCGGAGAGCAGCCGATGCGCCGTCGAGGTCGGGTCGGTCAGCGCCGCGTACACGGCCGGCGGGATTCCGGACTGGGCGGCCAGGTCGAAGAACACCGTCGTGGCGACGCGATGCTCGTGCTCGGCCGGCAAGCCGATCCAGCAGTCGAGGCCAAGCGGGTCGCCGACGCGCTCACGGAAGAACGCGCCGACCGTCCGGCCGCTGATCCGCCGCACGAGCTCGCCGATCATCCAGCCGATCGTCAGCGCGTGGTAGCCGGTGCGGGTCCCGGGGGCCCAGAACGGTCGCGTCTCCTCGATCAACCGGGTCATCAGCGCCCAGTCGTTCAGGCCGCCGTGTGGGATCAGGCCGTCGACGTGCGCCACGCCCGACTGGTGGGTGAACACCTGTCGCACGGGGATCGACGCCTTGCCGCGACGGCCGAACTCCGGCCAGTAGCGGGTGACCGGCGCGTCGAGGTCGAGCCGTCCCTCGTCGATCAGGATGTGGCCGCACAGCGCGGTCACGCCTTTGGAGCAGGACTGGATCACGTTCATCGTGTCGCGCTCCCAGGCGCGCCCCGTGGCGGGATCGGCGACGCCGCCCCACAGATCGACGACTGGCTCACCGTCGACGAGCACACACACCGAGGCGCCCAGCTCGTCGCGCTCGGCGAAGTTGCGTTCGAAGGCCTCACGCACCGGGGCGAACCGGGGCTCGCAGGAGCCGCTCGTCACGATGCCCCCAGGGCCAGGCGCGTCGAGACGGCCGCGCTCATGAGCGTCCGCGCCCGCCGGCGGGCGTCCATGAAGTTCCCGCCCATCACCGCGAGGTCGCGACCGACCGGCTCGAAGCGGTGCAGACGCGCGCCGCTCTCCAGAACGGCCGCACATTCGCCGTCGAGCACGTGCGTCATCCGCCGGCGGACGAGCCGCTCGGCGGCGGCGAGCAGGCCGACGGGGCGGCCCGGATCGCTGGAGGCCATCGGGGCGAGCACGACCACCTCGTCGAGCCCGAGCGAAGCCACGAGATCGGCCGACGCCGGCGAGAGGATCCCCCCGTCGACGAAGCGCCGGCCTCCGATCGCCACCGGCGGCAGCCAGCCCGGCAGTGCCCAGGAGGCGCGCAGCGCCTGCTCGATGCTCGCCGGCGGCGCCCCGGGCGCCCCGAAGGCGACGCGCTCACCGGTGTCGAAGTCGGCGGCGACGAGCCAGGTGCACGGGTGCGCCACCCACGCGCCGCCGCCCGTCGCCGTGCGCGCCAGCTCCGACAGCCACGCCGGGTCGCCGCGCCCGACGGGCAGCGCGCCGGTGAGCCCGGCGAGCAGCGGCGCTCGTCCGCTGAGCGCCCTGATCAGAAGCCCGGACGACCCGAGCCGCACCGCGGGCCGGGGCGGAACCCGGCCGGGGTCGGCCCGGAGATGGCCGGCGAGCCACGCCGGCGCGTCCGGATCGCCGTGCTGGGCGCGGTGCAGATCGGCGACGGCGACGCCCGCCCCGAGCAGACAGGCGAGCTCGGCCCCGGCCGAGGTGCCGACGATCACCTCGGCGCGGCGCGCGTCCCACTCCCAGGCGAGCTCCAGCTCGCGGAGCACGGCGACCGACCACGCCATCCCCAGCGTGCCCCCGCACCCCAGCACGAGGGCGCGCCTCACGCGACGAGCTCCGCGGCGCGTATGCGGCCCTCGTAGTCGGCGCGCTGCACCGCGTCCGGGCGCAGCGCCGCGTCCCCCCCGAGCCGGCGGCGCACGCGCCGCCGCACGCCGCGGGGCAGCAGCCGCTCCAGCTCCGGCGACCGCGCCAGGTAGCGCGGCACCGTCACCTCGGGACGGCGGTGGCGGCAGCTGGCCAGCACGGCGGCGGCCACCTCGTAGGGCTCGACGACAGGCGGGAAGCGCCCCAAGGCGAGCCCCGAGATCAGCGGCGTGCGGACCGCGGTCGGCAGGACCGTCGTGACCGTGACGCCGGTCCCGTCAAGCTCGTCGCTGAAGCCGCCGCCGAACCCGACGATCGCGTGCTTAGCGGCGCCATAGGTGACGGCCCCGACGGCCGTCATCCGGCCCATCAGCGAGGCGATGTTCACGATGTGGCCCTCGCCGCGCGCGATCATCCCGCGCGCGGCGAGTTGGGAACCGTGTAGCGCACCCCACAGATTGACGTCGACGGCGCGCCGCGTGACCGCGGGATCCTCGTCGACGTAGCGGCCGAGCGGCATCACCCCGGCGTTGTTCACGAACACAAGCGGGGCCCCGACCGCCCCGATGAACGTGGCCATCGAGGAGCGGTCGCGCACGTCGACGGCGTACCCTCGCGCGCGCTCGCCGATCAGCGCGGCGGCCCCGCGCGCGGCGTCCCCGTCGATGTCGCCGATCGCCACGTGGGCGCCCGCTCCGGCGAACATGATCGCCGTCTCCAGGCCGATCGCCCCGGCGCCGCCGGTGATCCCGACGATCGCTCCCTGAAGCCGCAGTGTTGCCATTGCCGGTTGACACCGTATCACCTTGTCAGTAAACATTCATTTATGCCAGGTGCGCGGCTCCCACTGCCGATCCTGCGGCGCTTGGTCAACCCGGAGCGGCACGTCTCGGACGCCGCGCTGCGCGCGGTCGTGGAGGGCCGGACCGTGCTCGTGACGGGCGCCTCGCACGGCATCGGGCGGGCCACCTGCGAGCGGCTGGCCGGCGCCGGCGCCGAGCTGCTGATGGTCGCCCGGTCGGCCGACACGCTCGCCGAGCTGGCGGCGGCGCTCGGACCGACCGCTCGGGCGCTGCCGTGCGACCTGGCCGACCTGGAGCAGGTGCGGCGGCTCGTGGCCGACATCGGCGACGCCGAGGTGGAGTTCGTCGTCTCCAACGCGGGCAAGTCGATCCGGCGCTCGGTGGCCGACAGTGCTGACCGGTTCGACGACGTCAGCCGGACAACCGCCGTGAACTACCTGGCGCCGGTGGCACTACTGCTGGCGCTGCTCCCGGCCATGCGGGCCCGGGGCCGCGGGCACATCGTGAACGTCTCGACGATCGGTCTGCTGCTCCCGCCGGCCCCGCGCTGGTCGGCCTACATCTCCTCCAAGGCCGCGTTCGACGTCTGGCTGCGCAGCGCCGTCGCCGAGACGGCCGATGACGGCGTGACCGCCAGCTCGATCTACATGACGCTCGTGCACACCCGGATGAGCGCGCCGACGCGCGACTTCGACCGCGTGCCCGGGCTGACGCCGGCGCAGGCGGCCGACATCGTCTGTCACGCGATCGTCGAGCGCCCGGCCGTGGTGGCGCCATGGTGGGGCGGCGCCGCCGGGGCGTTGTCGCACCTGGCGCGCGGCCCGAGCGATTCGCTGATGCGGCGCTACGGGCGTCGCGTCGGCGCCCGGTCACGTCCGGGCGGCGTCCCCGCATGACGCGAGAGCTCACGAAGCGGGGGGTCCTGGCCTTCCGTGCCGCCGGCGTGCTGCGG
Source organism: Solirubrobacteraceae bacterium (assembly GCA_035552615.1). GTDB lineage: Bacteria > Actinomycetota > Thermoleophilia > Solirubrobacterales > Solirubrobacteraceae > Palsa-465. The sequence goes on along the minus strand of DASZLC010000022.1, from coordinate 1,292 downwards.
CCGATGCACCCGTCGGTGCTGTGGCGGATGGCGCGCGCCGGCCACCGCCTGCAGTCGACGTCGGCCGCGTCGATCGCGATTGCGGCCGCGGCGGATCCGGCGGGAGTGGCGGTGATCGACGAGCACGGCGAGCTCACCTGGGCCGAGCTCGACCGGCGCGTCCGCGCGCTGGCCCACGCCCTCGTCGATACCTACGGCGCCGGTCCGCGGCGGCCGGTCGCGCTGATGTGCCGCAACCACCGCGGAGTGCTGGAGGGACTCGCCGCGGCGGCGCGGGCCGGCGCCGACGTGCTGGCGCTGAACACCGAGTTCGCGCCGCCGCAGCTCGCCGCCGCGCTCGCCCGGCGCGACGCTGCCGTGGTCGTGCACGACGAGGAGTTCGCCGAGCGCCTGGAGGCATCGGGCGACGCGACGCCCCGCCTGGGACCGTCGGGCTGGGAGGCGCGGGCGCGGACGGCGCTCGACCTCGACGACGCCCCGGGGCACCGCAGCCAGATCACGATCCTCACCTCGGGGACGACCGGTACGCCAAAGGCCGCCGCGCGCGATCTGCCCGTGCGGGCGATCCTCGGCGCGGCGATCACGCTGATCGAGCAGCTGGGGCTGCGGCGGGGCGAGCCCGTGCTGGTGGCGCCACCGCTGTTCCACGGCTTCGGCCTCGGCGTCGCGGCGATCGCCCAGACGGTCGGTGCGCCAGTCGTGGTGCGCCGCCACTTCGGCCCCGAGGAGACGCTGGCGCTGATCGAGCGCCACCGCGTGGCAACCCTGGTGGCCGTCCCGGTCATGCTCCAGCGGATCCTGGCCGTGCGCTTCGACGCGTACGACACCTCGTCGCTGCGCTCGGTGCTGTCGGCGGGCGCCCCGCTGCCGCCGGCGCTCTCAGGACGGTGGATGGACGCGTTCGGGGAGATCCTGTTCAACGGCTACGGGTCGACCGAGACCGGGTTCGGCGCGATCGCCGGTCCGGCCGATCTTCGCCGCGCGCCCGGGACGGTCGGGCGCGCGCCGCTCGGGGCGACCGTGCAGGTCCTCGACGAGGCGCGCCGGCCGGCGCTGGCCGGGCACATCTTCGTCGGCGGCGACCTCGTGATTGACGGGTACGTCGACGGTGGCTCCAAGGAGGTGGCGGCGGGGCTGATGAACACCGGCGACCTCGGCCACGTCGATGAGCACGGGCTCCTGCATGTCGACGGCCGCGAGGACGACATGATCGTCTCGGGCGGCGAGAACGTGTTTCCGCAGGAGGTGGAGAACGCGCTGAGCGCGCACGCCGGCGTGGCCGACGTAGCCGT
>DASZLC010000021.1:0-21905 GCA_035552615.1 Solirubrobacteraceae bacterium | reverse complement strand
GTGGGCATCGGTCCCGGGAACGTCTCGACCGTGTCGATGACGATCAACTCGGCCGGCCTGCCGATCCACCGCGACGCCACGCTGACGATCAAGCCGCGGCTCGTGCTCGAGGGCAACGGCTACATCGATCTCGACCCGGGGACGGTGCAAGCGCCGGTCCTGCACAGCGGCGACGCGATCCCTGAGACCCAGACGAGCGTGCCGGTGCAGCTCGATCAGGTGCTGGACACGTTCACGCTGCCGACCCGCGATGCGCTGCAGCAGTCGGTGTCCGCTCTCGCCGACGGGCTGGGCGGCAGCGGTCCGGTGGGCGACACCGGCTACGGCGCGCTGCGGAGCTCGATCCGTGCCCTGGATCACTCCTCACTCGACCTGGCGCACATCGCCCGCGCGGCGCAGGGCACCGCCCCGCTTGACGTGCGGCGGGCTGTCGGGTCCTCCGCCGACCTCGTCTCTCAGATCGCGCAGAACCCGGCGGCCCTCGCCGGCGCGGTGAGCTCGTTCAACCAGGTGATCGGCACGATCGCCTCCGACGACCGGGCGCTCGCCGGCAGCGTCGAGACCGGCGACGCGCTGCTGCAGTCGGCGCCGGCCGCGCTCACCCGCCTAAACGCCGCGCTCCCGGAGCTGACGAGCTTCGCCAACGACCTCACGCCGGCGCTGAAGGTGGCGCCCTCTGCGCTCGGCGCGGGCAGCCGGCTGCTGCGGCAGGTCGCCGTCATCACCCGGCCCGCGGTGCTGCCGACGCTCGTCGACGAGCTGGCGCCGGTGACCGCGGAGCTGCCCACCCTGGAGCAGGAGCTCGGGACGCTGTTCGGATACACGACGCCGGTCACGGACTGCATCACCACCCACGTCGTGCCCGTGCTCGACGACACGATCCAGGACGGCCCGAACACGACCGGGGACCCGGTGTGGCTTGACCTCATGCACACGTTCGCCGGGTTCACGTCGGCCTCGACCTCGTACGACGGAAACGGCGGGACGTTCCGCGCTGGCCTGGCCGAGGGCGGCGACCTCGTCCAGGGGATCCTCCCCGGCATCGGCAAGGTCGTCGGCGACATCGATCCGAACGCCACCGTGATCCGGCCCGCCTGGCTCGGGTACGGCATCGAGCCGCCGTTCCGGCCCGACGTCCCGTGCGCCACGCAAACGCTCCCGACGCTGAACGTCGCCGCGGCGCCCGGACCGGCCTGGGCCACGAAGCTCGTGCACCCCCTGAACGCAGACCAGACGAAGGCGTTTGACTCGCTGGCCGAAATGGGCTTCGGCGCGAGTACCCGCTCCGGCACGCCCGCCGGCGCTGCGCCGGCCCACGCGTCCCCTCCCCCGCGCCATGCCGCGTCGGGGACGAGCCAGGCTCCGGCCACGCCGAGCCCGGCGAGCGGGTCGTCCGGCGGCTCGGTCGCGACCGGGACGAGCACGTCGACGACCCCGGCGTCGCCGCTGGCGCCGATCGCGCAGGTCGGCGCGTCGGTGCTCCAGAAACTCGGCTCCCTGTTGAGGCACGGATGAGATCGCGCTCGCGCGCCAATCTCCGCTTCCTGGCGATCTTCGTGCTGCTCGGCGGGCTCGGGATCATCGCCACGGCCTACCTGCTGAGCATGGAGCGGCTCGCGCTCCCGTTCCAGAGCTTCTACCGCGTGAACGCGCGCTTCACCGAGGCCAACGGGCTGGTCGCCGGCCTCGGCCAGCCGGTGACGGTCGCCGGGGTGAACGTCGGCGAGGTGACCGGTGTGAAGCTCGTCGACGGCGTGGCACAGGCGACGCTGCAGATCCAGCACAGCCAGGTTCCGCGCGTGTACGCCAACGCGACCGCCGTGCTCCAGCCGATCACGCCGCTGGGCGACCTGGAGATCAACCTCCAGCCCGGCAGCCCGCCCGCGGCGCGGCTGTACCACGGCGCGACGATCGGGGTCGGGGCGACGACCTCGCCGGTCCCGCTGTCCGATCTGCTCTCCTCGCTGGACGGCGACACCCGCACGTTCCTGTCCTCGCTGATCGGCTCGCTCGCGCAGGGCACGGCCGGGCGCGGGCCGGCGATCCGCGGGATGCTCCGCGCGCTGGGTCCCACCGTGCAGGAGGTCGGCGCCATCAGCCATCAGATCGCGCGGCGCAACACCGACCTCGCGCAGCTGGTGCACAACATCGGCACGGTCGCCACCGCCGCCTCCCAGGATCGCCGGTTGGCGAGCGTCGTGGTCGCGGGCAACCAGACGCTGCACGCGATCGCCGCGCAGGACGCGCCGCTGAAGGAGGCGATCGCGCAGTTCCCCTCCACGTTCACGCTGGCACGAACGGCGCTGACCCGCATCGAGCCGTTTGCGCAGCAGCTGGCGCCGACGCTGCACTCGCTGCTGCCGGCGGCGGCCAGGCTGCCGGCCACGCTCACCGCGTTGCGGCCGTTCGCGGCCTCGGCCGCCCACGCCCTGCAGCACGACATCGAGCCGTTCGTGCGCGCAGCCGAGCCGGTGGTGAAGCCGCTGGTGAGCACGACCCCGACACTCGTCTCCACCACGCCGAAGCTGTCGCAGAGCTTCCAGGTGCTTCAGTACCTGACCAACGAGCTCGCCTACGACCCACAGCCGGGCGGCACGGACCAGGGCTTCCTGTTCTGGGCCTCGTGGGCGATGCACAACTTCGACTCGATCATCTCGGTCGGCGACGCCAACGGCGGCATCGGGCGCGCCGAGGTGCTGCTCAACTGCGGCGGCCTGCAATACGTACCCACCATCCAGCAAGCGCTCGGCGTCGCCGGGCTCTGCCAGCAGTAGCCATGGAAACACGCACTCCACCCCGCATCAGACTGATCATCCCGACGCTGTTCGCGATCGTCTGCGTCGCACTGTTGGTCGGGACCTACACGATCTTCGGCGGCACGGTCCCGCTGGCGCCGCAGGGCTACCGCATTACCGTGCCGCTGCCCGACGCGGCCAACCTGCTGCCTGGGTCCGACGTCGAGATGGCCGGGGTGGCGATCGGCAAGGTCGTCTCGGTCAGCCGCGTCGGTAACAGCGCCGAGACCGAGATCCAGCTGCAGACGAGGTTCGCGCCGCTCCACGCCGGCGCCACCGCGATCGCGCGGCTGAAGACGCTGCTCGGCGAGGCCTACCTCGACCTTGCCCCGGGCCCGCAGAGCGCGCCGCCGATTCCTGACGGCGGTCGCCTGGCGGCGAGCCAGGTCACGCCAGAGGTGCAGCTCGACCAGTTCCTCTCCACCTTCAACTCCGGCACCCGGGCCAACCTCCGCGGCCTGTTCGGCGGGTTGGCCGCCGCCATCGCCGGCCAGGCCGGGTCGCTGAACGACATCGTTGGCAACGCCGCGCCACTGTCGGCGAACTTCGACTCGCTGATCACCGCGCTCGACTCCAATCGCAGCGACCTGCAGCGCGTGATCGCGTCCTCCGGGCAGGTACTCCAGGCGGTCAGCGCGCGTGAGGGGACGCTCCGCGCGGCGGTCCTCGCCGGCAACGACGTGCTCAGCGCCACCGCGCGGCGCAACGCGGCGCTGGGGGCGACGATGCAGGCGTTCCCGCCGTTCCTGCGTGATCTTCAGTCAGCCTCGGACGTGATCACCGCCGACAGCCCTGACCTGAACGCGGCGGTGCGCGCGCTTGTGCCCGTCGCTTCGCTCGCCACGCCGGCGCTGCGGGCGATCGACGCCGCTGCCCCACAGTTCCGCGGGCTGTTCGCCGCCCTGCCCGCCACGCTCACGGCCGGCGAGCGCGCCCTCCCGTCGATTCAGCAGATCGTCCCGGCCGCCCAGGCCGGCTTCAAGCAGTTCTATCCCGTCTCGCGCCAGCTGATCCCGCTGCTCCAGCTGGTCGCCGCCAACCCGGAGGGACCGGCGGCCGCGTTCGCCAACGTCGCCAACGTCACCAACGGCACCTTCGTCGGGCCCAAGGGTCTCGTGCAGTACTACGCCACCGGTCTGCCGACCGTGTGGAACGAGACCGTCGGTGGATGGGTGAAGCGGCTGCCCACGAACCGCATGAACCCGTACGTGCAGCCGGGCGGGCTGAACGACATCGCCAAGCTCGGATACGTGAAGTCGTTCGACTGCCGCAACACCACCAACCCGCTGCTGCTGCCGCCAACCGGCACCGGAGCGCCGCCGTGCGTCCTGCAGGGCCCGTGGACGTTCAACGGCAAGAGCGCGTTCTACCCGCGCCTGACCGAAGCGGCACCGTGACGGCGAAAAAGGGGTGTTGGCCGATTACCCCCACATATGGAGGGTGATCCGCCAACGACCCGCAAACGGGCGCTCGCGGCGTCGACGCAGTACTCAGCTGTGGCCGAGATGACCGGGCGGGAGGTTCTCGACCCGGTCCTCCAACGCGACGACAAACGGTGCCGCATCGGGCACGACAAAGGGAGCGGCAGCCTCCCGGCTCCCAGCGGCCTCCCGTGCCCGGTGCACGACCTTCGCCACGTCGGGCTTCAGGAAGCTGTCGAACACGGCCCGGCCGCGGGCGCTGGCCAGGAACGACGACAGCCAGCGGTGGGTCATCCGCACCACGCGCGTCGATCGCAGCTGCGGCGGGCGGTCGATCGCCAGCAGGTCGCGCTCCTCGGCGCTCATCGTCTGGAGCGCCATGTCAGTGAGGATCCGCACGACGACCGCCACCGCCGCGCGCCGGCGCGGAGGCAGCTCGCCGATCACGCTGCCGGGCGGATACACCCCGGAGGCAAACGGCTTCAAGACCGCGCGCGCCTGCAGCCCCCCCGCCCACTTGGTCCGTGCTAGGGCGAGGAACGCCTGCAGCTGATCGTACGTGTCGGGCAGATGCTGCGGGCGGATCCCGAGCAGCGCTCCGGGCAACTTCTGCTCCAGCACGAACTGATCGCGCCGGTCGGTCGGCAGCGGGCCGTTGATCGCCTCATACGCGGCCACCCACGACGAGGTCAGGAGCGCCTGCGTCAGCACGAGCTCGTAGTCCGCGTTCGCCTGATATGGCTGCCCGCTGACCGGTTCGATCCCCACCACCTGGGCGTGACGGCGACGGACGTAGCCGCTGACGTGCTCGGCTTCCGCCTTGGTCCCGTAGGTGGCGCTGTAGGCGTAGCGGGCGATCGTCCGGAACCGCTTGACCGGGTCCTCGTGGACGCCGTCGTGATCGATCGCCGCGGCCGCAAACGGCAGGTGCAGAGTCAGCAGGATCGCCTCGCGGAGGATCCCCACAACAAACACGCAGGGGTTCTCCATCACCTCCCACGACACAGATCCGGGGCCCAGCGCCCAGTCGACGTCACTCAGGTTCGGCTCGACGGCGCCCGGCGACCGGAGCTCTGCAGATGCGATAGCCATGCGCTGATTCTGGCACAGCTAGGGTGTAATAATCAAGGTTCGCGTTGAGGAATCAAGATTCAGCAACGCAATCTCGAATTGCAGTTCCGACCAGTTGCCACACTTACCCGATCGCACGCTGCTCCGACGCAGCGTCCTCGACGAGCCGCACCCAGGTGTAGACGTGCTTCAGCGTGGCCACGTTCTCGAACGTCTCGGTGGCCCGGATCCCCGGGAGCGCCTGGATGCCGTTCAGGAGCTGGTCGAGCAGCTCCTCACGCGTGTGCGCGATCACGATCAGCACGAAGTCGAACTCGCCGAGGCTGCGGATGATCGCCGCGACACCGGTGATCCCGCCCAGTCCGCGGGCCGCCGCGTCGATCTGGCCCGCGTCCACGTGCACGCCGATCGTGGCCGCGGCGCGCAGCCCGAACGACAGCACGTCGGACACCGCACGGATCCGCACCAACCCCTCGTCCTCCATCCGCCGCAGCCGCGTGCGGACAGTCCCCTCCGAGACGTCGAGTGCGGCGGCGATACTCCGGTTGCTGCTGCGGGCGTCCTGCTGGAGCGCCTCGATGATCCGCAGATCGAGATCGTCGACGGCACCGGTGGGCAGCGACGGGCGCGGCAGCTCGGCGCCTTCTTGGCCGGCGGTCAGCGCCGCCCACGCCGAGTCGAACCGCGGCACGTCGACGGCCAGCTCGCAGCGCACCGTCGCGACGCCCGCGACGCGCGGGATCGCCTCCCCGATCACCTCGCCGAGCTCATCGAGATCCCGGGCGAGGACGGCGCAGATGACGTCGTACCGGCCCGTGTGGACGTTGACCGAGATGGTCTGGGGGATCTGCGCCAGGTCGGCGGCGACCGCCAGCACCGGACGCTCGGCGACTGTGATCATCGCGAGCGCGAAGCAGGCGAAGCCGAGGCGCTGGATGTCGGTGAGGGCGACGACGTGGATCAGCCGCGCTGCCTCGAGCCGGCGCAGGCGCGCGGCGATCGTCGCCTCGTTGACCCCCAGCGTGGCGGCCAGCGAGCGGTTGGTCTCCCGTCCATCGACGCGGAGCCGCTCGACGATCCTGCGGTCGAGCTCATCGATCGCGTGGAGCTCAGCGGCCATGCCGGAAAGCTACTCGGGTCGGACCGGGCTGCGCGAGACGTCGGTCATCGCCAGCCACAATCTCTTGCATGCGTAGCATCATTTCGGATATAACATGCACATTACAGATATGCACGATCAAGAATCAGGAAATGCATTGCACCAAGTGGTGATCGTCGGCGCCGGGTTTGGCGGGCTCGCGGTCGCGCTCGAGCTGCAGCGGCGCGGTATCGAGGACTTCGTGATCCTCGACCGCCAACGCGACGTCGGCGGCGTGTGGGCGGCCAACACCTACCCCGGAGCGGCCTGCGATGTGCCGTCGGAGATCTACTCCTACTCGTTCGCGCTGAAACGCGACTGGTCGCGCCGGTTCGGCTCGCAGCCCGAGATCCAGCGCTACCTGGCCGAGATCGTGCGCGACCATCACCTGCAGCCTCACCTGCGCCTCGGCCGTGAGGTTCTGAGCGCGACGTGGGACGACGCGTCGTGGCAGCTGGAACTGGACGGCGGCGAACGCCTTGCCGCCGCGAGTCTCGTCTGCGCCACGGGACAGCTCAGCCGCCCCCGCGTGCCTGACGTCGACGGGCTCGAGAGCTTCTCGGGCCCGCAGTTCCATTCCGCCGAGTGGGACCACGGCGTCGATCTCAGGGGTCGGCGCGTGGCCGTCATCGGCTCCGGGGCGAGCGCGGTCCAGGTGGTGCCGGCGATCGCCGACCTCGCCGCCCGCGTCACCGTGGTGCAGCGTACGCCGATGTGGATCGTTCCCAAATACGACTGGGCGCAGGGACGCTGGGAGCGTGCGCTGATGCACCTGCCGGGAGTGGCCCGCGCCCGGCACAACTTCATGTGGTGGAAATTCGAGGCCAACGCTCCTCTGATCTGGCGCACCGCCGACCCGATGCGCACGCTGATCGAGGCTCGCCTGCGGCGGATGATCCGCGCCAAGGTTGGGCCGGAGCTGGCTCCGGCGGTCACGCCCGACTACCGCTTCGGGTGCAACCGGGTGCTCCTCTCCAGCGCGTGGTATCCGACGATCGCCCGCGAGGACGTCACCGTCGTCAAGTCCGGCGTCACAGCGCTCACCGCGACGGGGCTCGTGTGCGACGACGGCGCCGAGATCGACGCCGAGGTGATCATCTGGTGCACCGGCTTCACCCCGACCGAGTACATCGCCCCGATGCGGGTGACGGGTCGCGACGGCGCCGAGCTCCGCGCCCGCTGGCGAGATGGTCCCGAGGCGTACCTCGGGATCACCGCGCCGGGGTTCCCGAACCTGTTCATGAGCTACGGACCCAACACCGGCAGTCTCACCAACACGATCATCTTCCTCCTGGAGCAGCAGGCCGGCTACATCGGCCGGGCGGTCGACCACCTCGCCCGCCGCGGCGGGTGGATCGACGTCCGCGCTGACGTCCACGACCGCTACAACGACCGCCTCCAGCAGCGCCTGGCGCGCACCGTGTTCACGGCTGGGTGTCCCGGCTGGTACACGACCGAGGCCGGGAAGGTGACCACCGTGTGGCCCGGCTCGCACGTTTCCTACGCGCGCGCGGTTCGCAGCTTCGATCCCGGCGACTACGAGTCGGGCAGCCGCGCGGGCGCCCCGGCGACAACGGCGGAGGTACCGGTATGAGCGCGCCGCCCGTCACGACCTCCAAGGTCGACACCGTCGTGTTCCTGATCTTTTTCGGCGCCCTGGCGCTGGCCGCGATCGGAGCCGCGGTCCGGATCGGCTGGCGGCGCCGCGATGTCGCGCCGGTGGCGGTGTGCCTCGGCGCACTCGTCTGTGCGCTGAACGAGCCGATCTTCGACGAGCTCGGCAAGATCGTCTACGCCCACAACGCGACGGTCGCCTATACCGCGTTTGGGCGGGAGATCCCACTGTTCCTGGTGCTCGGCTACGTGCCGTGGGTCGCCGGTTTGTCCTGGGCGATCGCCGAGCTGATGGCCCGCGGCTGCTCCCGCACGCGGCTGCACTGGATCGCGCTCGGTTCGTTCGTGTCGGTGGCGGCGGTGGAGACGGCAGGCACCTCGCTGCACTCCTGGACCTACTACGGGACCGCGCCGCTGAAGTACCTCGGCGTGGCGCCGATGATGGCCCCGGTCCCGATCGTCTGCGGTGCGCTGATCTACACGCTCGGCACGCGGTTGCGCGGGGCGCACCGGGCCTGGATCGCGCTGGCGCCGCTGTTCGCGCTGCCGGCCGTCTATGCGGCGGCGGGGATGCCGATCTACGTCGCGCTGCACAGCCACACCGCCAAGTCGGTGCAGTACCTGGCCGGGGTGGCGACGATCGCCTTCTGCGCTGCCATCGTGTATGCCGGGACCGCCGTCGCCGAATGGTGGCGGGCCGCCGAGCTCGCCGCGGATCCGATAGCGCCGTCGCGAGACACCGCGCCGAGCTTTGAGCCCGAGCGCGTCGGCGTGACCGCGCTGGTGAAGCAGGCGCGATGAACGTGCCGCAGCCCACGGCGATGCACGCCCCGACCGCGTCGTATGTCGTCTTCTACGCGCTGTTCGCGGCGGGCATGGTCGGCTCGGTCGGCTGGCTGGCATGGCGCGCGTGGCGCAGTCGCTCATGGCTGCCGCTGGCCGCCGTCGCCGGTGGAGGGGTGATCGGGGTGGTGCTGCCCTCGCTCTACGACAACCTGACGCTGTGCTGGTTCCCGCGCAACATCCCGCTGCCGGTGATCACCGCCTACGGCATGCGCGATCCGCTGTTCGACCTGCTCGGCTATGCGCTGTACATCGGGTTTGGCGGCTGGGCCGTTTGTGAGCTGTTGCGGGCTGGACACGGCCGGCGCGGGATCTGGCTCAGCTTCGCGTTCTGGGGGGTCCTCGATCTCGCCCTGGAGCTGCCCTTCCTGCACTGGGGGATGTACCGCTACTACGGCCACCAGCCGTTCTCCGTTGGTGGCTTCCCGCTCTACTGGGTGTTCATGAACGGCACCGTCCCGGTGCTGAGCGGGGTCGGCATGTACGTGGCCGTTGAGCGCTGGCCGTTCGGCACACCCGGCGTCTGGTGGCGCGTCGCGATCGTCCCGTCGGTGGCCGGAGTGCTGTTGTTCGTGCCGGTTTCGCCGGTGGCCGCCGCGCTGCACGCCGAATGTTGCGGGCTGGGTCCGCGACGGCGCGGCGATCATCAGCGCCGCCATCTCGCTCGCCACTGTGCACTGGGTCGCCGGGCAGTTCGCCCCCGCCACCCGGCCGCTGCCGGCGCCGGCAGCCGAGCCACCCGTCCTCGCCTCGGCGCGCTGATCCTATGCCCGTCCACTCGTCGATCCCCCTGATGCCGGTCCGCCACGCCCCCGGGGTGGCGTTGATCGTGTACACGGCGCTGATGATCGCCGTCACCGTCGGGTTCCTGGCGTACTGGCTGCTGACGCCCGCCGAGCGCCGCGTCGGCCCCGCGCTCCCGATGCTGCTGATCGGGGGGGCGCTCTCGGGATTGATGGAGTCGTGGCTCGACAACGTGGTGCTCGTCGGCTATCCGCCGCACCAGAGCCTCCCGGTGATCCATGCGTTCAATCGGTCCGTCCCGATCTTCGTCCCGATCGGCTACGCCTGGTTCTGCGGCGGGCTCCTGTACCTCGTCGCACGCTCATTCGGCCGCGGGATCACGCCGCGAAAGATCTGGGGGCTGTACGGAGCGATCGTCGTCGTCGACTTCGTCGCCATCGGCCTGTCGTCGTGGATCAAGATCCTCCAGTTCTACGGCCACCCGCCGATGGACATCGGCGGATACCCGCTGTGGTGGGCCGGGATCGACGGGCTTGACGTCGTGCTCGGCGGCACGATCGTGTTCGCGCTGCTTCACCGACTGCGCGGCCGCCGGCAGATCTGGTTGATCCTGGTTCCGTCGATCGCGCTCGGCGCCGCCGCCGGGATCGTCGGCTGGCCGATCTCGACGGCGCTGAACTCCAGCTGGTCGACGACGGCGAAGTACGCCTGCGCACTGGCCTCGATCGGCCTGAGCCTCGCCGTTGTCACCTTCCTCGCCCGGACGCTGCCGGGCCTGGCCTCCTATCTCCACGTGTCCACCCGCGAACCCGCACACCGTGAGGACGACCATGCTCCACCCCCCACCCGTTCACCTGTCGGCGCCGTCCACGGGTAGCTGGATCTTCACCGTCCTGTGCCTCGCCATCTTCGTGATCGCGCTCGGCTGGTCGGTGGCTCGTGCTGCTCGGGGTGATTGGCTGGCGCTCGCCTGCCTCGCCGGAGGGCTGATCGCCAACCTGATCGAGGCCGAGCTCGACAACCTCGGGCTGCTGTGGTTCGCGCGTAACAACCATCTGATCGTGTTCCACAGCTTCGGCCGCTTCATGCCGCTGTACGTGACGCTCGGCTACGGCTTCTACTTCGGGGCGATCACCTACGTCACCCTCGACGGACTGAGACGCGGCCGCGGCGCGCGCTACCTGTGGGCAATCTACGCGTTCGGCTGGGTGTTCGACTGCGCGCTGGAGACCACCGGCAGCGCCGTCGGCCTGTACAAGTACTACGGGCCCCAGCCGTACAACATCTGGAGCATCCCGCTGTGGTGGATGTTCGTGAATCCGGCGCTGCCGATCGCCGCCGGCGGGTTGTTCCACGTGATGCGCCGTCGCCTCGCCGGCGTGCGCGCGCTGCTCGTCGTGCCGCTGCTGCCGATGTGTTACGGCGCGACGTACGGCGCGCTGGCGTGGCCGATCTTCGTCGCGTTGAACAGCCACGTCCGCGGCTGGGTCATCTGGATCGCCGGGACTGTGACGCCAGCCTTCTGCCTGCTGTACGTGTGGTTGATCATCACCGGCCTGGAGTGGTACCGGCGCGCTCACGGCGTTGGCTCGGTGCCCGAGCCCGTGCCCGCCGCGCCGCCTGCGCTGGTTCCGGTCTCGTCGTGAGCGATCACGACGTCGTGATCGTCGGCGGCGGCCATAACGGCCTCGTCGCCGCGTGCTACCTCGCCCGCGCGGGGCTCGATGTCGTCGTGGTGGAGCAGCGCGATTGGCTCGGCGGGATGACCACCACACGCGCCTTCGTGCCGGAAAGTCCCGAGCACCTGCTCAGCCCCGGCGCATACGAGAACGTCTACCTGCGAGCCGGCGGCGTGGCCAGGGAGCTGGAGCTAGACCGCTTCGGCTACCGCGAGGTGGAGGCTGCCGGTTGGGCGTGGCTCGGCGCCGGCGGCGAGTCGCTGCTTCTCCAGCGCGACGTCGGGCAAACCGTGGCCGAGATCGCCCGGTTCTCCCGGGCCGACGCCGATCACTATCGCGAGCTCGCCGTCGCGGGCACGAAGATCCTGGCCATCCAGGACCGGTACGGCACCCGCGACCCTCGTCGGCCCGGATGGCGCACGCTGCTCGCGGCCGCGCGGGCGCTCGTGACCGACCGCCGCGTTCGCGCGCTGCTCCCCGCGCTGCTGACCGGGACCGGAGCCGACGCGATCGTTTCGACGTTCACCAGCACAGCAGTCCGCGGCATCTTCGCCTGCACGGGAACGATCCTCTCGCCGCTGACCGTCGACGGCTCGGCGATCGTGATGCTCGCCCCGGCGCTGCTCCACCACCAGGGTGCGGCGCGCCCGATCGGCGGGATGGGCGGCCTGGTCGCCGCGCTGGAGCGATGCCTGCGCTCGCACGGCGGCGCAGCGCGGACCGGTGCCGCCGTCGTCGCGATCGGTGGTCGCGGCCGTGCCGAGACGGTTGAGCTCGCTGACGGGAGCGTGCTCCGCGCCGCGCGCGGTGTGATCGCCGCCTGTCCGCCGCAGCTCGTGCCCGGCCTCACCGGTCAGGGCCTGAACGGCAGCGTCGGCGAGCGGATCCGGCGCGCGCCGGCCAACAGCGGTGGAGTGGGCACGCTGACGGTCAACCTCGCACTGCGCGGCACGCTTGACCTGCCGGCTCATCAGCCCGCCCGCGCCGGGGTCGACCTGCGGCGGCCGACGTTGTTCGGCGGCACGCTGGAGGACAACCTCGCCGCCGGCGCCCAGGCAGCTCGCGGCGAGCTGCCCGACCGCCCGCCGTTCTGCCTGGCGATCTTCACGGCGATCGACCCGAGCCAGGCCCCGCCCGGCCAGGACGTCGTTCAGCTGTACACGCCCACTCCGGTCGCGGCCCGCGACGGGTCGGAGGCCTCGCGTGGCCCGGCCGCGGAGAAGCTGCTGGCGAGCGTCGCGCCGATCATCCCCGGGCTCGCCTCGCTGGAGATCGGACGGTATGTCGAGGGACCGGCCGACCTCAGCGCCCGCACGGGCGCGTCCAACGGCTGCATCTACCACGTCGACCACCTGCCCACGAGGATGGGTCCGCTGCGGCCGGCCGCCGGCGCCGGCGGATTCCGGACGCCACTGGCCGGTCTCTACCTCGGCTCGGCCGGCTGCCATCCCGGCGGAGGGGTCTCCGGCCTGCCCGGCAAGCTCTCCGCCGCGGCCCTGCTGAAGGACACGGCGCGATGACGCTCGCCTCGCTGCTGGCGCCCGCGATGCATGCGCCCCACCTGGCATCGCACGTGATGCTGATCGTGCTGGCGGCGCTGGCCGGCGTGGTGGGCGCGACGGTCGCCGTCCAGGCGGCGCGAGAGCGGACGTCGGTCCCGCTCCTGCTGATGCTCGGCGGCGTCGTCGCGCTCCCGATCGAGCCGCTGTGGGACGTGATCTGCCACTTCGAGTTCCCGTTTGACACCCACCCTCACCTCTTCACCGAGCTGGGCCGGCCGATCCCGTTGTACCTGGCGTTCGTGTACCCGTTCTTCATCGGCTGGGGGTCCTACCTGGCCTTCCGCCTGATCGATCGCGGCGCCGGCGCGCGGACGATGCTGCGCTCTGGGGCAGCGTTCGTGGTGCTCGACGCGGTGATCGAGATCGTCGGTATCCGCACGCACGTGTGGCGCTATTACGACCACCAGGCCTTCACCGTGCTCGGCTGGCCGGCGTACTTCGGGGTGCTGAACGGCGCGATCCCGGTGCTCGCCGGATCGCTGGCCGCCGTCCTGCACCCGCGGCTCTCGGCAGCCGGACGCGTGCTCGTGCTGCCAACGATCGTGCCGACGGCCTACGTCGGGATCTACGCCGTCGCCGGCTGGCCGACATGGGCGGCCCTTGGGTCGAACGTCGGACGCGGGGTCGTCTGGCTCGCCGGCGCGATCACGATCGCCTACTGCGTGGCGATCGTCCGCTGCGTCGTCGCGTCGGTCTGCACACCGCAGCCGTCGACCGAGCGTCCCCGGGCTGCGCGGTCCTGGATCAGAACCATCGGAATGACGACAGGAGCAGGCACATGAGTTATGACGTGGTGATCATCGGTGGCGGGCACAACGGCCTCGTGGCGGGGTGCCTGCTGGCGCGGACCGGACTGAAGACGATCGTCGTCGAGAAGGAGCAGCGCCTCGGCGGGATGGCGCTGTCGGCGCCGCTGATCGATGCCGCGCCCGGGCACACGGTCTCCCCGTGCGCGTTCGAGGATCTGTTCTTCCGGATCGGGGGCGTGGTCGAGGAGCTGGAGCTTGCCCGCTTCGGCTTTCGGGAGTACGAGTCGGTCGGCTGGGCCTGGCTCTCGAAGGATGGCGACTCGCTGCTGATCCAGCGCGACATCGAGGCCACGGTCCGTGACATCGCGCGCTTCTCTGGCCCCGACGCCCAGCGCTACCGAGAGCTGATGGAGGTGACGTTGCGCTGCGTCGACATCTTCTACGGCTACCTGACGAGCCATCCCACGCGGCTCGACAAGCGTCAGGTCGTCTCCTGGCTGCGCAAGCTGATCACCGACCGCAAGCTGCGCGCCGCGCTCGGCGACATGCTCAGCGGCAGCGCCGTCGACACGATCGCCGGGACCTTCGAGTCCGAGGCGGTGCGCTCGATCTTCGCCAACACGATCCTCGGCTCGCCGTTCGCCGACGGCAACGGGTTCACGCTGATGAACACCACACTGCTACACCGCACGGGGATCGGTCGCCCGGTCGGCGGCATGGGCGGGATCGTCGCCGCGCTGGAGCGATGCCTGCACTCGCACGGTGGCGAGACACGGACGGGGACCGCGGTCGAGCACATCGAGACGGTCGGGCAGCGCGCCACCGGCGTCCTGCTCGCCGACGGCACACAGCTCGACGCCCGGCGCGCCGTGATCGCCGCCTGCCCGCCCCAGGCGGTCCCGGCGCTCGTCGGCGAGGCGTTTGACCCGCGGCTGGCCGACCGTCTGCACTCCGCCCCCGACGACGCCTGGGGCATCGGCCAGCTGACCGTCACGCTCGCGCTCGGCGAGCAGGTCGAGCTGCCGCTGCACCGTGCGCGCCGCACGGACGTCGACCTCCGTCAGCCGACGCTGATGACCGGCACGCTCGATTCGATCGTGCGCGCCGCCGAGGAGTCGATGCTCGGGATCGTCCCCACCGAGCTCCCGTACTGGGCGACGATCTTCAACGCGATCGACCCCAGCCAGGCGCCCGACGGGCAGGACGTGATCGATCTGTACTCGCCGATGGTGCCCGGGCACCCGCACGGCGGCTGGGCCGAGCACCGCGCGGCGGCCGCCGACCGGCTCGTGGCCGGGGCGACCCCGTTCCTCTCACCACGGCTGCCCGCCTACGAGCTCGGACGGTTCATCGAGACCCCGGCCGATCGGGCCGAGCGCGTCGGCACCCGCAACGGCTGCATCTACCACATCGACTTTCTCCCCACGCGGGTCGGTCCGCTGCGTCCCGCCCTCGGTCTCGGCACCTACCGCACCCCGATCACGGCGCTCTACCTCTCGGGCGTGGGCACCCATCCCCCGGCCGGCGTCTCGGGCCTGAACGGAACGCGGACCGCCGAAACCGTGCTCCAGGATCTGGCGACGGTGGTCCCGAGCCGGCGGCCCGCGCTGCCCGGTCGCCACGTGCGGGAGGTGGTGGCGGCCAAGACGATGTCGCTGCTCGCCGGCGGGCACTGACGGCGGCATGACCGTGGACGCCGTCCAACGGCGGCCGGCGCAGGCCGCAGTGCGGCGGCGGGTCTCGGTCGCGCGGGTGCTCGCCGTCAGCGGGGTGGCGCTCCTCGGCTATGAAGCGTGGACGCTCGCCGGGTGGCTGGGCGATGGACCGCACCAGATCACGGGCTACCGCACCCACGGCAGCACCGCCTGGTACGCCGCCCGCGCCGCGGAGCTGGTGGTGCTGCTGTCAACGGGCGCTTTCGCCGTGCACGCCCTCCGTGCCCTGCGCCGAACGCGGCGGCTGAGCATCGACATGGCGCTCATCATCGGGATGACCACGGCCGCGTTCTGGGATCCGGTCTACAACTGGGTGCGACCGGCATGGTTGTACTCCAGCGACTTTCTGAACGTCAACGACTGGCTGCGCCACGCACCCGGCATCCTTAACCCCGATGCCGGCCGCATGCCGTGGCCGATCGTGATCGTCCTGGTCGGCTACCCGCTCTGGGGCGTCGGCTTCGCGGCGCTCGTCAACCGGGTGATGGCGGCGGTCCGGCATCGTCGCCCGTCCGTCAGCGGTGGCGAGCTGATGGCGGTGGCGTTCCTCACGGCCGGGCTGATCACAGCGGGCGCCTTCACAGCGTTCGCCGCACTCGGCCTGATGGATGCCCCCGGCTACCGAGTGGCCTTTCTGGGCAACAGCCAGCCGCTGTTCTTCGCCTACAGCGGTGGGCTGGTGTTCGGCGGGCTGGCCTGTCTGCGGTGGTTCCGTGACCGGCACGGGCGGGCGCTGTTCGAGCAAGGACCCGATCCAGCGCTCGCGCCCCACGAGGGAACGAAGATCCTCGCCGCGATCGCCACCTGCCAGATCATCGTGATCGTTGGCTGGGGCGTGCTCACCGTTCCATTCAGTCTCCTGTCGAGCCCATACCCACGCACCGCACCCGATCTCGTCAACGGGCTCTGCAACACACCGGGCGTCACTGGCACAAGCTACGGACCGTGCCCGGGTTCTCCGGGCGTCCGGCGAGCGTCGCCACCGTGATCGACAAGCGCCCGTGGGCCCAAGGACCGCCGCTGAATAGGCTGCGCCTGAACTGAACGCGTCCCGAGGCGCGATCATTGCACCGATGAGAATGCCGTTTCGCCGCGCGCAGGAGCAGCGGCGCGAGATGACCCAGCTGGTGGCCAGCCTCTACGCCTCGTTCGTCGCCTCCAGCGCATCGCTGAAGGAGTTCAACAAGCACCGTGCCGACGGACCGAGCGTCGCGGAGCTGCGGGGGCCCGCGCTGGACTGCGCCCGCCGTGCCGCCCACCTGAACCGCGGCGGGTTCAAGGCCGTCATGTACCTCGGTCTGCGGGAGGAGCTTCCGCCGGAGTGGTTGCCACTCGGGGCGCTGGGCGCCTTCGCCCGTGTGATCTACGGCCTGGCGGCGATCGCCGAGGATCCGCCCGAGCCGCAGGCGCTGCTCGGAGCCGACGAGCTCGCCGGGCTGGGCCGCCAGTACTCGATCGAGGACTGGCTCCACTTCTGGAGGAGCAAGACGACTCCTCGCGCCGGGCACCTGCCTCCGCCTGCTCCCGGCGACGAGCCGGAGGAGCCCTCGCCGGACGCCCGCCTGATGCTCCGGCAGCGGCTGCTGGCCGAGCCCGACCTGGGCGAGGAGTTCGAGGCGGATGCCCGCTTCTTGATCGCGCGTCAGGAGGCCGCGGCCGGGCTCCTGCTCGACCACGCCGAGCTGCTCGGGCTCGCCCGCGAGCGCTATGCCGACGACGGCCCCTCGCCCCGCCTGGAGGCGATCGCCCTCCAGGCGGCGGGCAACCTGGCGACGGTGCTGCAGCCGTTGCGCCGCCGGCAGGACCTACTCAACCTGCTAATCGAGGATCCCGACGTGCCCGCGGTGCCGATGGCCCTGATCGACCAGATGCTGTTCTCGTTCCTGCTGCTCACCGGACCTCGCAACGAGCGCTATCTGACCTCGGTCCTTCCGATTGACGAGATCGATGGCTTCATGGGAAGCCGAGCGGTTCGCGAGTGGATGACGCGGCTCGACCCGCTGGAGCTGTTCGAGATTGCGCCCGGTGCCCGCCTCGGGCTCGGCTAGCGGCGGCCGAGCCACACGCCGACGCCGCCAAGCAACGCCGGGACCATCGCCAGGACGACGATGCACGGCTGGCGCGAGAGGAACGGTGGCGCGAGCGTTGCGGAGCCCACCGCGACGCTGCCAGCCACAATCGCGACCGACACAAGGCCGGCAATCACGATCAGCGCCGCCAGACACAAGGCAACCGGGAGCACGCCGCCCGGCACGTCCCCGAGAAGCTGATCCACGCGCGCCGGATCAATTCCCACCACCTCGCCGGAACCTGGATCGCCGGCCAGGGCGACCATCGCGCGGGCCATCGCCTGGCGACCGGTCTCGTCGGAGCCGATCGCGCTGGCATCGGCGTTCAGCTCGGCGAGCTCCTCCTGGCGGGAGGCGAGCCGTCGCAGACCGGGGACGAAGAACAGCGCCTGGGCGGCGACGCGCCCGGCGGCCAGCCGCAGCGGGTCGCGCCGGCGGGCATGATGGCGCTCATGGTCGAGCACGGCCCGCAGGGCGTCGTCGTCGAGTGCGGCCAGCGTCCCGTCGGACACATACACGCGCGGGTGCACCAGTCCGGCGCAGAAGGCGCGAGGCGCGCCGTCGGCGATGACGTAGACGCCGCCCGCCAGCGGCCACGCCAGCGCGGTCACCCGGCGGGCGAACCGGCGCGCCGCCAGCACCTCGCGCGCCGCCCCGTAGGCCGCCAGGGCGACTACCGCGAACCCCACGGCCGCGAGCACGACGACGACGACCGCGGCGAGGTTCGCCGTCGGATAGCTGAGTCGCTGGCCGAGCACGGTGACCTCGTGCGACGCCGCCGCCGGCGTCACCCGCCAGGTCTCGATCAGGCGGAGGATCACGAACAGGGCCGACCCCAGCCCGAGCGCGGTCAGCGCGATCCCGGTCCGGGAGATCCACCGTGATTCGGTGCTCACCGCCATCTGCTACGCGTCATCGTAGCCAACCGGCGCGCGGCGGCGAGACGGGCACCGCCCTGACTGCTAGCCTGCGTCGTAGATGGCCTCGCGCCCCGCCCAGAGCCCGGCCCCGCCTCCATTGCACGAGCTCGAAGCCGAGGTGATGGAGCAGCTGTGGTTGGACGGCGAATCGCCGGTGCGCGCGGTGATGGATGCGCTCAACAGCCGCACCGAGAAGGATCGCGCGTACACGACGTACATGACGATCATGGCCCGGCTGCACAAGAAGGGCCTGCTGACGCGGCGCCGGGAGGGGAAGACCGACTACTACTCCCCCGCCTATCCGCGCGAGGAGTACATGTCGCTCCGCGCGCGGTCCGAGATCGACGAGCTCGTCGCGCAGTACGGCGACGTCGCGCTCAGCCACTTCGCACGGCAGGTGGCGAGCCTTGATCCGGCTCGCCGCCGGATGCTGCAGCGCTTGGCCCGCAAGAGCTGAGAACCTTCAACTACGTCTTGTAGTACTATGCTGCGTCACAGATGGCGCGGCGTGAACCAGCACCGAAGACGACCGAGGCACGCGGCATCCCCGGCGCGTTCGAGGGCGAGACGATCACCCGGCGGCGGCTGATGACCACGGTCGCGCACTCCAGCGGCGCGATCGCCGCCGCCGCGATCACGCTCCCGGCGCTCGGCTTCGCCATCGGGCCGTTGTTCGATCAGACCCCCGTGACGTGGCAGAAGGTCGGCCCGCTGGACGACTTCGTCGAGACCGCCTACAAGCCGGTGGTGATCACGATCGTCCCGGGGATCGGCGAGGCCGGGCAGTCGCTGGTCTACGTTCGCAAGCACGACGACGCGATCGACGGGCCGGCGAAGGACCAGTACGACCACATTGTCGCGCTGTCCTCGCGCTGCGCCCACGTCGGCTGTCCCGTGCGCTACGTGCAAGCATCGCAGGCGTTCGTGTGCCCGTGTCACGGTGGCGTCTACAACTTCCGGGGGATCGAGATCGGCGGTCCGCCGCCCCGCCCGCTCGACCGCTTCTATACCGAGATCCGTGACGGCGAGGTCTACCTCGGGCCGCGTTTCAGCGTGAACAACGAGCTACGCCGCTTCTCCCCTCGGGACCCGGGGCAACCGCTCGACGGGATCGGGCAATACCTGTACCCGAAGCGCTTCACCACCGCCCCGGCGCCACCCGGGGCCAAGTCCTAGCGACGCACCGCTGCGACGCGTTCCACGGCCCCTCCGCGTCCTTCATTCCGCGTCCGTGAGGCGGTCGATGATGTACGCACGCAGGGCTCGAGCGCCCTCGCTCAGCACCAGCGGATCACCGCGGTGCTCCAGCAGGAATGCCTCTCGGAGGATCCCGTCACCCAGCAGCAAGACCGTCCTGGCTACGGTGGGGAACATGTGGGGCTCGGCGTCGGGCGCGACCACCGCGAGGATCCGCTCGACGCTCGCCGCCACCTCATTCCGGAACGGTCTGGTGGCGGCGCGGATCCGCTGGGTCAGCTTCCCGCCGAACCACAGCGCGACGAATCCGGGGCTGGTCCGAAAGCCGGCGGCCAGGACCTGCAGTACCTCGCCGACGGGATCGTCGAGCGTCCCGTCGCTCGCCGCGTCGGCGACGCCGGCGACGAGGTGGGCGAAGTCCGCCCAATAGCGTCCGGCCAGCGCCGCGGCGATCGACTCCTTATCGGGGAACCAGAAGTACACCGAGCCGATCGAGACGCCGGCCTCGGCCGCCACCTGTCTGGTCCCGAGCGCCTCGGCGCCGTCGGCAGCGATCAGGCGGTCGGCGGCGTCGAGCACCCGCTGCACCCGCTCGCGCCCTCGCTGCTGGGTCGGCTCGCGCCGCAGCGAGGCGACAGTCGTCGGGGACCCCCATAGGGTGGTGCCGTAGTTCCGGGCGGTCGCCGCCTCGATGGCGGCCTGCTGCTCGGCCGGCGAGAGCACCTTCGGCTCGCCGAGCGCGTCGGCGTGCCAGTAGACGCCGCACGACCACTCCAGCAGCAGCGCTTGCTGCACGGCGAGCTCTATGTCGTCCGCGAACGCGATCGCGCCGTGGTTGGCCATCAGCGCCGCCGTCCGTCCCTGCAGCGCGGCGAGCGTGACCTCGGCCAGTTCGGCCGAGCCGAACGTCCGATACGGCGCGACGCGGATCGCGCCACCGAGCAGCAGCATCTGGTAATGGATGCACGGCAGCTCATCGAGCACGCACGACACCGCTGTGGCCATCGGCGCGTGCGTATGCACGACGGCCCCGGCGCCGTAGCGCTCGTAGATCCCCAGGTGCAGCGCCAGCTCCGAGCTCGGGGTGGGGGCGCGCACGAGCGGCTCTCCGGCTCGGTCGACGATCGCGATCTGGTCGGGCTCGATCGTCCCGAGCACGGCACCCGACGCGGTGATGGCGACGAGCTCGCCGACGGCCATCGACAGGTTGCCCGCGCTGCCGATCACGAGGCCAGACGCGGCCACCCGCCGGGCCGCGCCCACGACAGCCTCGCGTGCCGTATCGAACTCAGCGCACATGCTGGCGCAGGATAAACCGGAACCGAACAAGACCTCAGGTTTGGCCGTGCGAGGCGCACGCTGCGCCGAGAGGCGATACATTTACGCGTAAATCCACCGCCCGTATTGGGAGGAAACGCGTTGTCCGGACAGCAGGCCGCCGCCCTCGCCGACCCGTCGCCGCTCGATCCGGTCGTCGATGACCTCAGCATCTACGTGATCTGCGGCCGGGTCACCACCGAGCACAAGCCGGGCTTCACTCACGTGGGGAGCGCGCTCACCGACGCCGTCGACGCCGAGCGGCTGGGATTCCGGCGCACGTGGCTGTCGGAGCGCTTCGACCTGAAGGACGCCGGCGCGATCCTGGCCGGGATCGCCGCGCGGACGACGCGCCTGGGGATCGGCACCGGCGCGCTGGCCGCGCCCTCGCGTCATCCGATCGTCACCGCCTCGTTCGGCGCGACGATGCAGGCGCTGTACGGGCAGCGGTTCATCATCGGGCTCGGCCGCGGGGTGCCGCTCCCCGACATGCCCGAGTACCGGATCGCCGACTTCCTGGAGTACGCGCGGACGCTCCGCGGGCTGTGGGCGGGCGGACTCACGCACTGGCGGGCGCCCGGCCGCCAGCGGGTGGCGCTGAAGACGGTCGACGTGCTCGGCGACGTTCCCCGCCCCGAGATCTGGTACTGCACCTACGGCCGGGAGAAGGCGGCCCGAGCCTGCGGGGACCCGGTGTTCGACGGGGTAATGCTGTACCCGTTCATGACCGCCGACGCGGTGCGCAGCGCCGTCGAGCGGATCCGGAACGCCGCCGCCGACAACGGCCGCGATCCGGCATCGATTCACATCTGCCACCCGATCGTCGTCGCCAGCGAGCT
This sequence comes from Solirubrobacteraceae bacterium, assembly GCA_035552615.1. GTDB lineage: Bacteria > Actinomycetota > Thermoleophilia > Solirubrobacterales > Solirubrobacteraceae > Palsa-465. Next base: position 232 of record DASZLC010000021.1, on the reverse strand, counting down.
CGACGACTTCACGACGCGCGCCTACGCGCACGCGCGCGCGGTCACCTATCTCGAGTGGCCAGGACACGGCGAGGCGCTGACCGCGACGAACGGCTGGGACCAATCGGTGCTCGGACGGCTGCGGGAGCACAAGCAGCTGCTGAACACGAACGCCGACCAGAGCTTCCATCGCGCCGAGCTGATGGAGCCGGCGAAGCTTGTGCCCGACGAGTGGATGGAGGAGTCGTGCGCG
>DASZLC010000020.1:0-2172 GCA_035552615.1 Solirubrobacteraceae bacterium | reverse complement strand
ACGAGCTCGAGCTCGAGGCCAAGGAGGGGATGGCGCTGATCAACGGCGCGCCGGCGGCCGCGGCGGCGTTGGCCGACGCGGCCCTGACGGGCCGGGGTCGGCTGGCCGTCGCCGAGGAGGTGATGGCGCTGGCGTTCGACGCTGCTCAGGCGCCCGAAGCTCACCTCGATCCCGCCCTCCAGGACGCCTGGGGCGACCCGCACCAGGCAGCGGCGCTGACGCGGTTGCGAGCTCTGGCCGACACCGGAGCCGCGCCGCGGTCCAGCCATCAGGCCGCCGTGGCGTTCCGGAACGTGCCGCGCATGCTCGGCTGGCTGCGCCGCCTGCAGAACTGGGCCGAGGAATGCGCGACGATCTCCCTGGCCGCGCCGGGTGACAATCCGATCTTCGCCGCCGACGGTGCCGGGGGTCCTGCCGCCCGGATCATCTCCAACGCCGGCTATCACGACGCCCGAGCCGCGCCGATGCTCAACGCGCTGGCTGCGGCGTGGGCCGATCTGGCGTCACTTGCTGCGGTCCAGGCGACCCGGCTTGCGGAAAGTCCCACTGGCCTGTCAGCGCACGAGCGCGTGCCCGAGGTGACATTGCTGTCGATGACCGCGCTCGGCTGGGCCGAGGAAGCGCGTCTCGCTGCGGTGCCCACCCTCATCTCCCTTGGCGGAAGCCCACCGAGCGACACCTCGTCGCCTGCGCTGCTGGCATGGCGGCTCGCCCAAGACGCGGGCGCATGCCTGCAAGCCACGCTGGCCACGCTGGCGGTGCTCGCCGCCCACACGATCACCGCCGGTGGCCGTGAACCACCCCGCGCCCTGCGCCCACTGGCCGATACCGTCACTGACAGCTTCCCCCTGGGTCTGGCCGCCGGACGTTACGGCCCTGCCCTGGAGAGGATCGCCTCCGATCTCCAGCGCCGCGTCCATCCCTGACGCAGCGGCCAGCCCGGCGTGCCTGGACCATGTCCAACCGTTGGGCGAGACCGTCGCCCGCGTCGCCACCCGTCGCGGTTGGAGCCCGGCCGTCGCCAAGACCAGCGCCGGCGTCTAGGTGCGGCGCCTCAGCGGATGCTCTGGGGGCACCTCGACGAAGACCAGCGCGAGCCCGTCCGGGTCCCGCGCGGTCATCTCAAACAGGCCCCAAGGCTTGACTTCGGGCTGCTGCTCGATCACGACTCCCCGCTCGGTCAGTCGCCTGAACGCCGTGCCCAGGTCGCGGACCTGGAGAAAGAGGCGCACCGCGTCAGACGGTGGATCGACCGTCGAGCCTGAGACCTCGAGCAAACCGCCTCCGAGAAAGAAGACAACGCCGCGGTTTGACCCGCTCCCCCACTCGCGGTAGACGGCGAGACCGAGCGTCTGCTCATAGAAGGCAAGCGAGCGCTCGAGATCGCTCGGACGCAGGAGAATGCGACTCGACAGGATCTCCATTGACCGAGCTTAGGTGGCCTGACCCGGCTGCCTCATCCCACAGGCGGCTGCCCCGATCGATGCCGGGCCACGCGCGCCAGCGACTGCGCCACAGCGGTGGTCGTGGGGGTGGGCGGACGTCTTCGGGGGACGTTGCGGTGCGCGACGGTAGCGGACTGGATATACTCGTTCAGCGAGTAAATGTCGGAAGTCAGAACGCCTCAGGCCAGACACTGGCGGTCCGCCGCTACGGCACTCGAATTGGTGCGCCGGCGGCCCGCGCCCACGCGGCGCGAGCTGGCCTTGGAGCTGGGGTTGGCCAGCGGCCCCGCGTCCGATTTGGTCGGAAGGTTGCGCGCGGCCCGGCTAGTCGTTGAACGGCCAGCCGCGGTGCGAGGGCCTGGGCGCCCGACCACCAGGCTTTACGCCCATCCCGATGGGCCAGTCGTCCTCGCTGTCGATCTTCGACACGGCGACTGGCGGCTGGCGGCGTGCGGGGTCGACGGCGAGCCCGAGATGGTCGCGTCAGGCAATCATCGCGAGGGCAGTGCGGGTGCGGTCCTCGGTCGGTTGCGTCGAGTCATCACGCGGGCAGCGGATCAGCTCGGGGGTCGAGCGCTGGCCGTGGGCGTGGCCGTGCCGGGGCTGACGGCGGGCACCCGCGTGCTGGAAGCTTCGATGCTGGGGTGGCGCTTGGTGGAGCTCAACGTGATTGCTGCCGGCCTGCCGCTGATCGCCGGCAACGATGCGACGATGGCGGCAGTCGCCG
>DASZLC010000019.1:0-9840 GCA_035552615.1 Solirubrobacteraceae bacterium | reverse complement strand
GACGCGTCACAGATCGCGCAGATCGTGAGCCGCGCGTGGTGGCAGCACCTCGGCGTCCATCTCGGAACCGAGCAGCAGGAGCGTGAGCACCGCCTGCAACGCCTCGCGGAGCGCTTCGAGCGCGCGTCGGCTAAGCGCCGCGGCGCGCCGTCCCCCGCCACGCAGGAGCCACACTCCAGGGGCAAGACCGGCTAACCGGACAGTTCAGCCGGGCGATGCGGGATGCACAGCGTCCCGTCGCCGATACACCGCAGGAGCACGATGGCGGGCGCGATGGCAGCCCGCCATCTGCCTTCCTGAACGTCCGCATCAGCATCGCGGAGACTCACCTCTAACACGCCCTGATCGAGCCGGATGACCGTGTGCATGATGCCGGCAGGCTACCAGCCCGATCGGCATCCACAACCCGCATCAGCGTCCGGGCGATCTGGCCCCGTCTGCCGACGAGCTCGTCTTCACCCCCCTCGCTGCACCCGGTTCCACTCGACCCACCCCACGCCCGCCCGTCCGTCACCTGCGCGCACCCGACACATGGCGCGGGGAAAGAGCGACAGGCGCCCGTCGGGGGCTTCGAGGCGCAGCGCTCCAAAGGCCAGGGGCTCGACATCGAGCGCCAAGGTGTCAGGGCCCGACGTGATCGTGGCGCGCTCGATCAGCCCGTCCGCCGCCACCTCAGCGGAGGTCGTGACCGACTCGATCTCATCGACGACGCCGTCGCGCTGGACGTAGCCGACCCCATAGCCGGGCATCGCCGGAATCCCGACGGCGTGGGTGTGCGTCCCGTCCTCGAAGTGCAGCCCCGACCACACCCAGTCGACCGCCCACCAGTCCCGCGCGCTCCACGAGTGGTCGCGCTGGCCAGGTCCGGCGAAGGCGATGCGCTCCTCGCCCACGGTCACGACCCCCGTCACACGGCAGGGAATCTCGTACCGCGTCGACTGTCTCCACGCGTACGGCACGCCGTCGGTCTCCCAGACGAGATCGAGCGAGATGTCGATCGGCTCACCAGACTCCCCGCGCAGCGGAGCCGACTGGTCGTCGAACACCTGAGCGATGCCCTCCAGCCGCACCCGCCAGCGCCTCAGCGGCTCCTCGCACACCTGTGAGGCCTCCAGGCCGGGCATCGACACGACCTGGGCGTCATCGTCCGCGCCGGGCAGCGGCGCCTCCGGGTCGACGAGCATGATCGACGGTCGCCCGGGCCCGCAGACGCACGCCGTGTACAGCGCGACGTCCCGGTTCGGGAGCCGCCCGAGTCGAACGTACACCCCCAGGTCGAGCGCATCGCTGACCGCGTCGAAGTACCAGCTCTCGTTCCACAGCGCCTCGCCGCCGGGCGGATGGCGGCCCTCGTCAGCCGCCTCCGGCTGCAGCGCTACAGGACGTCCCGAGCCGGCCGCGGGCAGCAGCGACAGCGAATCGAGGTCAAGCGCCTGCTGGGCGTGGCGGGCCAGCAACGCCATGAACATCTCGTCGCCGCGCTCGGTGCGCTGGACGATCATCGAGGCGCAGATCGCCATCACCAGCCCGTAGAAGACCTGGCGGCGGTATTCCTCCCAGCACCGCTCCCAGCTGAAGCTCTCCGCTCCCAGCTCGTCGTAGTACGCCCGGATCAACCGCTCCTCGTGTACGCGCCGGTCCTCCACCGTCAGACCACCGCCGACGAAGTACGTGGCGTCGAGCATCGCCGGACCCCACGCCATCGTCTGCCAGTCGACGACGGTGCAGCCGCGGGCGCCGAACAGCAGGTTGTCGAGCCGGTAGTCGCCGTGGACGAGCCCGAGCGGCGGTCGCCGATCGGCACCGAGCGCGTCGAGCGAGGGCACGAACGCGCGCAGCAGGTCGGCGTGATCGCCCGCCACCCGCGAGCCGTATCGCTCCAGGAACTGCGGCAGCAGCGCGGTGACGACGGCCTGGTTCAGCGGGTTCGGAAGGTTCAGGTAGTCGGCGGTGCCGAGCGCCACGTCGCCGAGCACCGGGGCGTGGATCTGGGCCAGCGCCCGCAATGCGACCTCCGCCTCGGCCACCGAGCAGCCGGCGATCTGATCGCCTTGGACGCCGTCGACGATGTCCTCCAGGACGAGCGTGAACCAGCCGTCGGTGGCGTCGTACGACGCCAGGAAGCACCGCGGCAGCGGTCCCGCGATCCGGTCCGCCAGCTGGCGGTAGAACGAGATCTCCCGTGAGTAGGCGCCCAACCCCACCCCGGTGGCCCGGCTCGTCTCGTTCTCGGACGCCAGCTTGACGACGACGCTCTCGTCACGCGAGCCCGCGCCCGCGCGGAATCGGACCCGATGGCTCTGGCTCATCTGCCCGGTGCCGATCCGCTCGGTGCCGCGCAACTCCAGGCCTGGCCGCCCGAGCGCCTCGGACAGCCAGTCCGAGGTGAGCTCGTCCGGCGTCCGGATCAACGGCGCGTCCCTCATCGCGGGCGGCATTCTGTCAGCCGCCCGCGACGAGTCAACCCGCAGAACTCAGATCTGGGCGCAGACGGCCTTGACCTCTGTGTAGTTCTCCAGAACCTCGGCACCCATCTCGCGACCCCAGCCCGACTGCTTGTAGCCGCCGAACGGGAGTGCGGCGTCGAACACGTTGTAACAGTTGATCCACACCGTGCCGGCGCGCATTGCCTTGGCCGTGCGATGGGCCTTGGAGATGTCACGCGTCCACACTCCACCGGCGAGCCCGTACTCCGTCTTGTTGGCCGCCCGGACCACCTCGTCGGTCGATTTGAACGGCGTCACACAGACGACCGGCCCGAAGATCTCCTCGCGCTCGACCGCCATCCCCGGGTTCGTGTCGGCCAGCACCGTCGGCTGCACGAAGTAGCCCCTTTCGCCGACGCGGTCACCGCCGGTGACCGTGCGGGCGCCTTCGGAGCGGCCCGACGCGAGCAGCCCAGTCACCTTGTCGAACTGCTCCTGGGAGACGAGCGGGCCCATTTCCGTGTCGGCCGCAACACCCGGGCCAACCTTGATCGACGACGCCGCAGCCGAGACGCCGTTCACGACGTCGTCGTACACCGAGCTCTCGGCGTACAGCCGCGAGCCGGCGCAGCAGCACTGCCCGTGGTTGAAGAAGATCGCGCTCGCGGCGCCCGGGATCGCGCTCTCCATGTCGGCGTCGGCGTAGACGACATTCGGCGACTTGCCACCGAGCTCCAGCGAGACCTTCTTCAGGTTGCCCGCTGCCGCCTGCACGATCAGCTTCCCGACCTCGGTCGAGCCGGTGAACGCAATCTTGTCGACGTCGTCATGGGCGGCCAGCGCGGCACCGGCCGTCTCGCCATAGCCGGGAACGATGTTCACGACCCCCTCAGGGAGCCCTGCCTCCAGCATGATCTCGCCGAGCCGCAGCGCGCTCAGCGGTGTCTGCTCGGCTGGCTTCAGCACGACCGTGCAGCCGGTGGCCAGCGCCGGGCCGAGCTTCCACGCCGCCATCAGGAGCGGGAAGTTCCACGGGATGATCTGGCCGACGACACCGACCGGCTCGCGCAACGAGTAGGCGTGGAACATGGCGCCGGGCATGTACGGCACCGACATCGGGATCGTGTCCCCGTGGATCTTCGTGCACCAGCCCGACATGTAGTGGAAGTTGTCGGCTGCGAGCGGCACGTCACCGCCCTTGGCGATCGCCAACGGCTTGCCGTTGTCGAGCGTCTCCAGCGTGGCCAGCTCGTCCAGGTGCTCCAGGATCAGGTCGCCGATCCGGTGCAGCAGCCGGCCGCGGTCCGACGGCGTCATCGTGGCCCACGGCCCCGACTCGAACGCCGCCCGCGCCGTCCGCACGGCGCGATCGATGTCCTCGGAGTCGCCCTCGGCGATATGAGCCAGAACCTCGCCGGTCGACGGGTCGAAGGTCTCGAAGGTCTTGCCGCTGGCCGCGTCCACCCAGTCGCCGCCGATCAGCATCCGCCGGGGCTCGGCGGCAAAGCGGGTAGCGCGTTCGTCGACAACGTCGGCTACAGCCATGGCACTGTCTCCTCTCTCGTGGGTCGACTCAGAGCATCCGCCTCACGGGCCCGCCCGGCAACCGAACGACACGCCGTTGCAACAACGTTGCAGTGGCCGAGGCGTAGGATCGTCTGCGGAAGAGAGATGGCTGATCGCTGGATCGGACTGCAGGCCGGAGTCGATGCCCGCCAGTGGGCGGGGCTGCTTCGGCGCGCACACCACGCCGCTGTCGAGAACGGTCATGTACCGCCGATCGTCCGCGACGTGATCGCCGACTCCTGGGAGCGCTGCAGCGAGCGCGGGGTGATCCCGGACGACCCCGGCGCGCCGCTGCTGATGGACCCCGACGACGCGGACGAGCGCTGGCGCGAGCACCCGCTCTCGCGCTCCACCGACATCCTCCGCTCGGTGCTGGGGAACCTGCTCTATGACGCCCGTCACATCGTCGTCGTCTCCGACGCCGACGGGTGCCTGCTGTGGTCCGACGGGCACCCCGAGGTGCTGCGCGCCTCCGAACGGATCCGGTTCTCCCCCGGCCACGCCTGGAGCGAGGCGGCGGCCGGCACGAACGCGGTCGGCACCGCGCTCGCCGCCGACCACGCCGTACAGGTGTTCTCGGCCGAGCACTACCGCTCCGAGGTCCATGGGTGGCAGTGCTCCGGGGCACCCGTCCACGATCCCGAGACCGGCGAGATGCTCGGGGTGATCGACGTCACCGGGCGCTACGAGACCGCCCACCCGCAGACGCTCGCCGTCGTGCGCCTGGCGGCGAGGCTCGTCGAGGAGCAGCTGCGCTCGGAGATGCTGGCGCGCGACGCGCGCATCCTGGGCCTGTTCGCCGAGCACACCGCGCGCCACGGCGGCCCGGCCGCCGCGCTGACCTCGACCGGACGCGTGCTCGCCGCCACCCCGGCGCACTGGCTGAGCGGGCGCGTAGCGCTGCCCGCATCGGATACCGACCCCGACGACAGCGGCGTGGTCATGCACGAGCTCGGCGAGGGCCGGCTGCTGCTTCCGGCGCGCCGCTCGCGCCGCCGCCGGGCCGCTGCCGCGCGGCTGTCGCTCTCGGGCGCCCGGGCGACCTTCCGCACCCCGCAGGCCGCCGTCCGCCTCAGCGCCCGTCACAGCGAGATCGCCCGGGCGCTCGCCCAGCACCCCGACGGCCTCGACGCCAAGGCCCTGTCCGAGCTGCTGTTCGGCGAGCCGGGCCACGAGGTCAGCGTCCGTGCCGAGCTACACCGCCTGCGTGATGTCCTCGGGCCGTCGCTGGCCGCGCGCCCGTACCGGCTGACCGACGTCGACGTCGAGCTCTGAGGCACAATGCCGGGCCGATGTCCGGCGCGCTCGATCCACGCACCCCGGTGATCGTCGGCGCCGGCCAGGTCACCCACCACCACAAGAACTCCGACTTCGCCGAGCCGGCGGCGTTGATCGTGGCGGCGCTGCGCGCGGCCGCGCAGGACACCGGCGCCGGCGAGACCCTGCTCCGGCGCGCCGAGTCGGTGCGCTGCGTGGCGGTCGCCGGCTGGCCGTACCGGGACGCCGCCGCGCTGGTGGCCGAGGATCTCGGGATCGCCCCGCGGGAGACGGTCCAGACCAACGCGTTCGGCGGCGATGGACCGCAGCGGCTGATCAACGAGACGGCGGCGGCGATCGCCGCCGGCGAGCTGGACGTCGCGCTCCTCGGCGGCGGCGAATCGGTCTCTTCGCTGCTGGCCGCGCAGCGGGCGGGCGTCACCCTGGCGTGGAGAACGCAGGGCGACGACGTCACGCCGACGCGCACCTCAGGGACCGACCGCTACCCCATCAACGACGCCGAGGCGGCCGTCGGGCTGGCGGCACCGCTCGACATGTACGCGCTGATCGAAAGCGCCGTCGGAGCGGCCCGTGGCGAGGACGCCGCGACCCACCTGGAGACGATCGCCGAGCTGTGGTCGCGCTTCTCCCAGGTGGCCGCCGGCAACCCGCACGCCTGGATCCAGCGGGCCTACACGGCGGCCGAGATCGCCACGCGATCGGCGGAGAACCGCGCCGTCTCCTCGCCGTACACGAAGCTGCTGTCGGCCAACATCCAGGTCGATCAGGCCGCCGGCCTGATCATCGCCAGCGCGGAGGCCGCACGGACCGCAGGAGTGCCGCGAGACCGCTGGGTGTTCATTCATGCCGGCGCCCAGGCCCAGGACGAGTGGCACGTCACCGAGCGCCACACACTGACCGCCTCCCCGGCCATCCGCGCCGTCGGCGCCGCCGCGTTGACCCATGCGGGCGTCACGATCGACGACATCGCCCACATCGACCTGTACTCGTGCTTTCCGTCGGCCGTGCAGATCGCCGCCGCCGAGCTGGGGCTGAGCCTCGACCGCCGGCTGACCGAGACCGGCGGGTTGACGTTCGCCGGCGGGCCGGGCAACAACTACGCCACCCACGGCGTTGCCTCCCTGGTGGCCGCGCTACGGCGCGACCCCGCCTCGCTCGGCATCGCCACCGCGCTCGGCTGGTACGCCACCAAGCACGCGATCGGCGTGTACTCGTGCCGCCCGCCCGCGTGGCCGTTCCGGTCGCTCACCCCAACGCCCGAGAACCCGGCGCCGCGCTCGGCCCGCACCGACTACACGGGCCCGGCGACGGTCGAGGCATTCACCGTCCAGCACGACCGCGACGGCGCCCCCAGCGCCGCCGCAATCGCCGCGCTCACCCCCGGCGAGGACCGGGCGATGGTCAGGATCGAGACGCCTGAGATCCTCCAACGACTGCTCGCCGAGAGCCTGATCGGTCAGCACGCTGACATCGAGGGCCCCGGCGCCCTGTCCATCCGCGGCTGACTCGAACGGACGTGCAGAAACGGCGTCCAGCTCCGGCTGGACGCCCTCAAGTCGCCGACGCGTTCCTGCCGATGGGATTCCCGTCCAGGCTCTCCACTGGCTCTCAAATGCAGGGGCGCCGCTCGTCCGGGCACTGGCAGGCCGCCCAGATCGAAAGGAACTTGATCACCGTGGCACGCCACATGCGGCTGAAGGCCGCCCTCAGTACCGCCGTACTGGCGGGCACGATGGCAACCCCGCTGATCTCCGACGCGTCGGCGAGCCCGACCGTGCCGGCGATCCCGGCGAACCTCACCGCGGCGCTGCAAGCGGCCGGCCTCAGCACCACCACGATTACGCAGGTCACCAGCGAGCTCTCGACCCTCCAGGGCCTGACGCCTGGCGGCAGCCTCGGGCTCGGCGCACTCGACGGGCTCGACGGCATCCTCAACACCGGCGGACTGCTTTCCGGCGTCCTCGGCATCATCACCGGGCTCGAGGCGGCGCTGAATCCGGCCGCGCCAGCCCAGCTGACGACGTTGCTGTCGAGCCTGGCGTCGCTCGGCTCCTCCGCCGGTGCCTCCAGCGCACTGAAGCAGGCCGTCAACGAGCTCACCTCCGCCCTCACCACCGCCGGCCTCGGGCAGCTGCTCACCCAGGGCGGCGTCGGCTCGAGCACGGTCACCTCAGCGCTGTCGGAGCTGGCCGGCCTCCAGAGCCTGCCCCTCGGCGGCAGCGTCCCAACCGGATCACTGCCGTCGGTGGCCAGCATCTTGACAACCGTCGCCGGCACCTCCGGCGTGCCGACCCAGGCGGCCACCGTCCTGCACGACGTGGCCAGCGCGCTGACCGGCTCCACCTCGCTGTCGCCAACCTCGCTGGAGATCGTGATCGCCGACCTGCAGTCGGCGGCCTCCTCGCTCGGCGCCTCCAACCCGCTGACCGGCGTCGTTTCCGGCCTCGCTTCGCAGCTGGGCGACTCCAGCTCGATCTTCGGCGGCCTCTCAAGCGCCGGCAGCCCGCTATCGCCCGCGACGATCACGAGCGGGCTGAGCAGCCTCTCCAACCTGACCGCACTCCTTCCGGGCGGCTCGATCTCGCCGAGCTCGCTGTCGCCGATCGCCTCGGTGCTGACCACGATCGCCGGCGAGCCGGGCATCTCCGGCACCCCCGCGGCGACGGTGCTGACCGGCGCCGCCTCGACGCTGGGCGGCAGCTCGTCGATCAACCCGAGCACGCTGCTCAGCACGATCACCAGCCTGAACGGCGCCAGCAGCTCGCTGCCCGCACCGTTCAACGCGCTCGTCTCGAGCATCACCGGTGCGCTCGGTGGCTCGGGCTCGATCTTCGGTGCGATCTCCGGGCTCAGCCCGACCCAGATCACCTCGGCGCTGGCGGCGCTCCAGACCCTCCCGTCGCTGTCCTCGGGCTCCACCATCCCAAGCGGCTCGCTCGCCTCCGTCGGCACGATCCTGACGGCGCTGGGCAACCAGTCGGGCGTCCCATCGCAGGTGAAGCCGTTCCTCGACGACATCGCCGGCGAGCTGACATCGGGGAGCATCTCGCCGGGCGCGCTGACCGCGATCATCACGGACCTCGGGGCGCTCGGCAAGGACCTCCCGTCGCCGCTGAGCGGCGTCGTGGGGGGTCTCACCTCCGAGCTGGCCACGTCAGGATCGCTGCTTGGGGGATCGAGCACGGGCTCCACCGGCATCACGGGAACCACCGGCACCACCGGCACCACCGGCACCACCGGCACGACCGGCACGACCGGCACGAAGACGCCGACGGTCGCCGCCAAGGGCGGGCACCTCACCATTCAGCGCATCCGCCGCAGCGGCGAGACGCTGATCGTCACCGTGCGTTGCACGGCGTCGGCGAGCAAGAACTGCCGCTCGACGGTGGCCGCCGCCGAGGGTCGCCACCAGCTCGCCTCCAAGGTGGTCACGGTGCGCGGCGGCAAGAGCACGAACGTGTCGCTGAAGCTGGGCAAGACCGCCGCCGCGGCGGCCGTCCATCAGCACAAGGTTGCGGTGACGGTCACCGCCAAGTCGGGCAGCTTCAAGGCCTCCAAGGTCATCAAGCTGCTGCTCGGGCGCTAACCCCCTGGCGCCGCCGTGGAGCGGTCGGTGGGGCGCCCCCCGCCCGCCGGCCCGCTCCGCGGCTACCCTCGAGAGCCGTGAGCAACGCGCACGACGCAGTCGAGCGATTCATGGCCTCGCTGGAGGAAGGGGCCCGCCATGTGGCCCCGGGCGAGTGGGGACTGGCGCTGGAGGCCGGCGGATTCCAGCTCGACGTCGGCGTGGCGATCCGTGGCACGATGCTCCGCGCGCAGGCCGCTGTCCTACCCGCGGGCGTGATCGATCCGCACCAGCTCCTGTACTGGAATCGTCAGGCGCCGCTCATCTGCTTCGCCGAGAACCGGGCCGGCGAGGTATGGGTGTGCGGCGAGCTGCCGCTCGGGGCCGTCGATCACGATACGCTCGACGGCTTTCTTGGGCTGCTCGTGGCAAGCGCGGCACGGGCCCGTGAGTTCGCCGTCACGACCCGCCCGGCCCCGTAATCCCGGACGTGACCAGCGGCGTCCACCGCGGTGAGGCGAACCGCACCCCCCGCGGCCACACGGTCGTGGCCACGCGCGGCACGAGCCCCGCCATGTCCTCGATCGCAGCCCGGACGAGATCCTCGGCTCGCGATTCGGCCCCGAGCGCCAACGCGGCCGCCCAGCCGAGTAGCTGACGCTGGCTGAGCGCCGGCGCGGTGCGGGCACGGGCGGGGATCGCCGCCAGGGCGGCGGGCTCCGACTCCGGGCAGAAGGCGCCGAAGCGCGAGACGAAGGCGATCACCTGGTCCACGTCGAATTCGGGCTCATCGGCGGAGAAGCGTGTATCGAGCGTGCCGAGCATGTAGCTCACCTCGCTCCATACGAGCTGGGTGAACTGGGCGGCGGTCAGCCACAGGATCGCGGTGCGCGCGGCCGCCCCCGGGCTGGGGAACAGGGTCGCCGGCATCGCGCCGTACACCGCGACGGTCGCCGATGCGCCGACGTCGAAATCGTGCAGATGCCCGGCCACGACGAGCACGTC
>DASZLC010000018.1:0-29173 GCA_035552615.1 Solirubrobacteraceae bacterium | reverse complement strand
GGATCTCCCGCGGCGGACGATCCAGCACAGCTGTGAACCTCCGCCACTGCGCCGGCGAAAGGACGAACCGGGTTCGGTCCGCGAGCAGTCGCTCGGCCCGCCCGCTCTCCACCAGAAACTCCGACAGCGATTCATTCGCTGCCGCTGCGGCGGCGCGGAACAGCTCATCGTCGCTGGCCGCGACACGGAGATGCACCCGCTGGTCTTTCGTCTCAGGCATCGGAAGACCCAGGTGTACGCCACCTGTACGCACAGATCAAGCGCCGCCCGCGCGCACTCGGCACCAACCACCACGCCGGCCCGCCGCTCAGGTGACCCCACGCGAGCGCAGATCCACGCGCTCCCTCTGATCGAACCCGAGCTCCTCGAGGACCGCATTGGTGTCGGCCCCCACCGTCCAGCGAGCGGGCTGGCGGATCGACCCCGGCGTCTGAGAGAGCTTGGGCACGATGCCGGGCACCGTCGAGGTGCCGTGCGCCTCGTCCTCGATCTCGACCAGCAGCCCGCGCTCACGAAAATAGGGATCGGCGTGGATGTCGGCCGCGGTGTAGACGAGCGCGCAGACGACCCCAGCCTCATTGATCATCGCGTCGAGCTCGCCTGCCGTGTACCGCGCGGCCCAGCCGCCAATCAGGTCGTCGAGCTCTTCCTCGTGCTCGCCCCGCGCATGATGATCGATGTATCGCGGGTCGTCGGCCAGCTCCGGCCGCCCCATCAGCGCAGCCAGTCGTCTCCACAGGGTGTCGTGGTTGGCTGCGATCACCACCCACCGGTCGTCGCGCGAGCGGTACACGTTGCTCGGCGCAATGCGGGGCAGACGCGATCCGGTCGGCTGGCGGACGACGCCGGTCTTTTCGTACTCCAGCACGGCGCTCTCGGTCATCGCAAAGCAGGCGTCGGTGATCGACGCGTCGACCACCTGGCCCGGCGCCCCGCCGGCGTCCCGTGCGTACAGCGCCAGTAGGATGCCTTGGAAGGCTGACTGCGCCGCGAGTGTATCTCCCAACGAGATCCCCGACCGCGGCGGGGCCTGATCGGGGTGGCCGTTGATGTAGCGGAGCCCGCCGATCGCCTCCCCGGCGGAGGCGAAGCCGGGCCGGTCCCGATAGCGCCCGGTCTGCCCGTAGCCCGTGACGCGGGCGTAGACGAGGCCGGGGTTCAGGGCGTGCAGCTCCTCCGGCCCGAGGCCCCACCGCTCCATCGTGCCGGGGCGGAAGTTCTCCACCACGACGTCGGCGCGCGCCGACAACCCGCGCGCCACCTCCTGGCCCTCGGGCCGGCGCAGATCGATCGTCACCGACCGCTTGTTGCGGGCGACGATCGACCACCACAGCGAGCGATCGTTGTGCCGCAGGCGACCCCAGTCGCGCATCGCGTCGCCAGTGCCCGGGGCCTCGACCTTGATCACGTCGGCGCCGAAGTCGCCCAGGAGCGTCCCCGTATACGGCCCGGCGAGCAGCTGCCCGAACTCCACGACGCGGATGCCGGTCAGCGGCGGATGGCTCATCCTCCACCATACTATAAGGTATGGAAACCAATGACGACGCACACTGCGATCCGTCGCCTCGCCGACCTGACACCGATGTGGCTCGCCGCGGCGCTCGGGACCAGTGAGATTGCCGATTTCACGGCCGAGCGCATCGGCACGGGCCAGCTGAGCGAGAGCCACCGCATTGCGGTTCGATACGCGGGGCACGAGCCGGGGGGACCGGGGTCGGTGGTGCTGAAGGTCGCCGACGACGACGAGCGCAGTCGCCGGACCGGCGTCGCTCTCGGGCTGTACGAACGCGAGGTTCGCTTCTACGCCGAGATCGCACCGCTGCTTTCAGGACCGGTGCCGGAATGTCACCATGCCTCGTTCGATCGCCAGACCGGGACGTTCTGCCTGCTGCTGGGTGACGCCGCACCAGCGCAGCCGGGAAACGACATCGCCGGGTGCTCGCCCGCGCAAGCGTGGGCGGCGGTGCGGGCGCTCGGCCGGCTGCATGCTCCCGCCCTGGCACATGCTGGCGTCACGCAGACGAACTGGTTGAACCGTCCGTCGCCGATCAATGCCGCCATGGTGCGGTCGCTGCTGCCGGGGTTTCTCGAGCGCTACGAGCAGCGGATCACCCCCGAGCACCAGACCGTGTGCGAGCGGCTGGCGGAGGCGTTCGACGCGTACGCGGCGGCCACGGACGCGTTGCCGAAGGGCTTGGCGCACGGCGACTACCGGCTCGACAACCTGCTGTTCGACCTCGACGACGAGAGCCACCCGGTCACGGTCGTTGACTGGCAGACCGTCACCGTTGCCCCCGCGCTGACCGATCTCGCCTACTTCCTCGGCTGCGCGCTGCGGACCGAGGACCGGCGCCGACTGGCGCCGGAGCTGGTGCGGGCGTACCACGACGAACTCGACGGAGCGCTCGACTACCAGCAGTGCGTCGACGGCCTGCGCGTGCAGAGCTATTTCGGGGTGATGATGGCGACCATCTCGCCGATGCTGGTCGAGCGCACCGAGCGCGGCGATGACATGTTCATGACCGTCCTGGCGCGCCATGCTCAACAGGCGCTCGACCTCGACGCGCTCGATCTCCTGCCACGCGCCTGAGGAGTCACTCTCTGGTCAGTTCGGCGCGCAGCACGCGTCCCGAGACGCTTCCGAGCGCGCGCGCGGGCCGGCCGCGAGCCTCCGCGACGGACCGCAGCTCCGGATCCGTGACCCGATACCTGCGCCCGGCTCGGCGCACATGCCCACCACCGGCGCTCAGGAGGTTCCGGATCCAGTCCGACTGCTCGCCGTACAGGACGGGCACGTACAGGACGTCCCCCTTGATGGACACGATCACCGGCGTCTGGTACGTGCGACCGGAGCGACGCCCAGTGTGCTCGATCACCGCCCACGGCGGCAGGTAGGGTGCCCAGCGCATCTGCACGGGATTGGTGATTCGCCGATTGACGCGGGCGACGACGCGGGGAACCTGAGTCACGTCACCATACTATACAGTATGGTGCTAACTTCTGTGGCGTGTCGCCGACACGTGAACCGGGCCTCGACTCCGCTAGGCGGTCGGCGTGAGCACCGCTCGGGCGGGACGGACCCCGGGACCCCGGCTATCGATCGACGACTGGATCGAGCTCGGCTTTACGCTCCTCGCCGAAGAGGGTCTCTCGGGGATCAAGATCGACCGGCTCTGCGCTCGCATGGGCGTAACGAAGGGGAGCTTCTACTGGCACTTCACCGACCTCCAGGCGTACCTCGATGCGCTGGCCGAGCGCTGGGGCGAGGTGCGCGACTCCGCGCGGGGGACGTTTCGCGAGCTTGAGCAGCTCGAGCCGCACGAGCGCCTGCGGCGGATGATGGAAGTGCTCGCCGACCCCCGCCAGTGGACGCTCGAGCGAGCGGTGCGCGAGTGGGCGCGGTCCGAGCCGAGGGTCGCCGAGCGCGTGCGTGCCTCGGATCGCTGGGTCAGCCGCGCGGTGCTGAAGGCGTTCCGGGAGGCCGGCTTTACGGGCGCCGACGCCGAAGTTCGCGCGCGTGGCCTGTTCTACGCCGGCGTCGGCTTGCTCCATATCGCCAGCGAGCGCGACCTGGCCCGGGGAGCGAGGGAGCGCAACAAGTTCCTGGAGATCCTGCTGCGCCCGTGAGTCGCTGACTAATGCCGGCCGCTGATTGCGGGCGGCCCGGGGAGGTGCTCGGCGTCGGCGCGGTGGATCAGCATCTGCAGCTCGGTCAGCTCCTCGATCGACGCCCAGCCGTTGCCGCGCCCAATGCCGCTCTGCTTGACACCGCCGAACGGGGTCGTGTGGTCCGAGGCGCCGACGCGGTGCACGTTGATGAACACCGTGCCCGCCTCGACCTTCCGCGCCACCGCGAAGGCACCATCGACGTCGTCGCTCCACACCGACGCCGCCAGGCCGTACTCCGAATCGTTGGCCATCGCCACCGCCTGTGCCTCGGAGTCGAAGGCCACCACCGGGATCGCCGGCCCGAACTGCTCAGCGGCGACGAGCGGTGAGTCGTGCGGCAGCGCGCTCACAACTCGTGGCCGCATGAAGTGACCGTCATGCCAGCCCTCCGGGTCGACCCGATGGCCGAGCACCCGCACCGCGGCGCCGGCGCGCTCGGCCTGGTCCACCAGCGTGCGCACGCGACGCAGGGAGCGCTCGTCGATCAGTGGGCCGATCGTGGAGCGTGGATCGCGGCCGTCCCCCACCGCGATCTCATCGACGACGTCGCACAGCCCTTCAACGAGCTCGTCGTGTCGCGCGCGGTGGACGTAGATCCGTTTGACCGCGTAACAGATCTGGCCCGAGCAGGTGAAGATCGCCTGGCGGAGCTGGCGCAGGAGCCGATCGTCGATGCTCGCGTCCTCCAGCACGAGCGCCGGATCGTTGCCACCGAGCTCCAAGGCCACGCCGGCGACGTGGTCGCTGGCCATCCGCATCACCTGGCGGCCGCTGGCCACGCCGCCGGTGAACATCACTTTGCGGACCAGCGGGTGCGCGACCAGCGCCTCGCCGGTGTCGGGACCGGTGCCCGGACAGACGTTCAGGACTCCCGGCGGCAGCGCTCCGGCCAGAGCGGACAGCACCTGACCGAGCGCGAGGGGCGCCAGCTCCGGGGGCTTCACCACCACCGTGTTGCCGGCCGCCAGCGCCGGGGCCACGGCGTTCAGGGCGAGGACGATGGGGTAATTCCACGGCACGATCACGGCCACCACCCCAATCGGCCGGCGCCGGCGCAGGAAGGTCCCCCGCTCGTCGCGCACCACGCCCTCCTCGGCCGCCTGCCCCGCAAGCCCGGCGGCCACGTGCAGCAGGTAGGGTGCGGCGGCAACGTCGAGGCGGGACTCCCACAGGACCTTGCCCTGCTCGGCGGTCAGCAGCTGCGCAGTGGCTTCAAAGTCCGCCGCCGCCACCGCCGCGGCGCCCCGCAACGCGTCAGCCCGCTCATCGGCCGCCCGCGCCGCCCATCCGGAGCCGGCCTTCGCAGCGGCGCGGACGGCACGATCGACCAGCGCTTGGTCGCTGGCCACGGTGAGACCGACGACGACATCACGGTGCGCCGGGTCGTGAACGGCAAGCGACGGCACCCCGTAGGCAGCGCCGCCCACGAGAGCGGGAAGCTCGACCGCAGAATCTGAGCTCACTCCCCGACCATACCAGATTGTATGGTGTGTCGGTGAGCTCCGCGGGCCTCGTCGACCTCCACCATCACCTCGTGCCGGACGCCTACCGCGCCGCTCTGGTGCGCGCCGGCGCTGGGACGGTCGGCGGCATTCCGCTGCCCCCGTGGGAGGCCGGATCGATGCTTGAGCGGATGGACCGGCTCGGGATCGAGCGAGCCGTCCTATCGGTGTCGGCGCCGGCGCTGCTCCCCGCCGCGCCCGGTGAGCGCACCACGCTCGCGCGCCTCTGCAACGACGAGGCTGCCGAGCTGGTCGCCGCCCATCCCGGCCGCCTGGGCGCGTTCGCCCTGCTGCCGCTGCCCGACGTCGATGGTGCGCTTCACGAGATTGACCGGGCGCTCGGTTCGCTCGGACTCGACGGCGTCTCACTGCTCACCAACTACGAGGGGCGCTATCTCGGTCACGAGGCGCTGCGCCCGGTGCTCGAGGAACTCGATCGGCGCGCCGCGGTCGTTCACGTCCATCCTAACCTTCCCCCGCCCATGCGCGATGCCGAGCTGTTGCTGCCTGCACCGGTGCTGGAGTTCACCTTCGACACGACCCGCGCCGTGGCGGACCTGATCGCGGGCGAGGTCCTTGACCGTTGTCCGGACGTCCGCTTCGTGCTCTCTCACCTCGGGGGCTCGCTCCCGTTCCTGGCCCACCGCCTGTCGATGCTCGACGCCGTTCCCTCGGGCGCCACTCCCGCTCGCCCTCGGACCACGGTCCTGGCGCAGCTTCGCCGCCTGCACTACGACGTCGCTCTCTCCGGGAGCCCGGCGAACCTCCACTTTGCCGCCGAGGTGGTGGGAATCGAACGGCTCGTGTATGGGAGCGACACGCCGTTCGCCCCGCCGCCGTTTGTTGAAGCGGGCGCACGCGTTCTCGCCGAGCTGCCCGACGCCGAGCGGGCAGCGATCGGCCGCGCGAACGCGCTGCGGCTGCTCGGACAATCCTGATGTCATGCAGCACCATACTTTTTGGTACGGTTTCGCCATGACCATCACCGCAATCCGCAGCGACGCCCGAGCGCTCGTGCCCGCGCTCGCCGATCGCGCCGAGGAGGCCGAACAGCTGAGGCGGCTGCCGGACGAGACGATCGCGGACTACGAGCGCTCGGGGCTCGGGAGGCTGCTGATGCCCGCCCGCTACGGCGGCGAGCAGGCCGAATTCGGCGCGATCCTGGAGTTGATCCGAGAGCTCGCCCACGGCTGCACGGCGAGCGCGTGGACGCTCGGGTTCTACACGCTGCACAACTGGATGCTCTCCCTGTTCGGCGAGCAGGCACAGGAGGAGGTGTTCGGCGCCGGGCGCCCGGTGCGCGCCCCCGCCCCACTCGCCCCCACCGGCCGCGGCATCCCCGCCGACGGAGGCTTGCGGCTGACCGGCCGCTGGTCGTGGGCCACCGGCATAATGCACGCCGAGTGGGTGCTCGTCGGCGCGCTCGTCGGCCCCGACGATCGGATCGTGCCGGCGCTGGTGCTGCTCGGAGCCGACGAGGTGCGCGTCGAGGACACCTGGCAGACGGAGGGAATGCGCGCCACCGGCTCGGCCGACGTGACCGTCGACGACGTTTTCGTGCCCGCGCACCGGATCGTCGCGATCCCGGATATCTACGCCGGGACCGCCCCCGGAGCGACGCTGCACGACGCGGCGCTGTATCGCTGGCCGATGGTCCCGGCGCTCGCCCTGTCCGCGGCGATGCCGGCGCTCGGAACCGCGGAGCGCGTCGCCGAGTTGTACGCCGGGCGCCTGCACGACCGCGTGCTCGCCGACGGCAGCGGCAAGCAGCGCGACAAGTCGGCCGCCCAGGCCCGACTGGCCGAGGCCGAGGTGCGGCTTGCGGCCTGCCGGGCGCTCGTCGGCGCCACAGCGCGCGAGGTGCAGGGCCTCCTCGACGACGGCGAGCGCCCGCGCCGGCTTCACCGGGCGCGGGCACGGCTAGCAGCCGCCCACACCGTCGCGGAGTCCCGACGGGTGATCGCCCTGCTGCTCGAGGCCTCCGGCGGCAGCGCGCATTTCCTGAGCTCCCCGCTTCAGCGCGCCAAGCGCGACGTCGACACGCTCGCCGGTCACGTCATCTTCGACTACGACACGTCGCGGGAGCTCGCCGGAGCGCTGGCCATCGGGCTGCTGATCTCGCCGACGGCGATGGTCTGATCAGGCGCATCTCACACCTGCACCTGCGCGGGCGCAAGCCCGCGCGCGGCGAGCCACGTGGTGCAGGTCGCCGCCGCCTCACGGAGGTGCGGCCGCTGATCGGGGCCGATGTAGTAGTGGTTGGCGCCCCTCACCTCATACAGGTACTTGTCCTCGCTCCCGACGGCATCGTGGAGCGACTGGGCGTAGCCCGGAGTGCAGATGTTGTCCGCGCTGTTGTGGATCTGGAGGACCGGGACGTCGAGGGCTCGCGCGGCGCGCACGCCGTCCGCGTTGGCGTCGTCGATCGACCACTGGGACAGCCAGCTGCGCAGCGTGCAGAAGCGCGCCAGGCCGATCGGTCCGTTGTTCACGATCCGCGGGTCGCCGAGGAACGAAGTGCCCGGCTCGCGATCGTTGGGGTCGACGGTCGGATCGAGCGCGCGCGGATCGGCGAGCGTGCCGTGCACGACGAACGCGTGCTCGTCGTGGGGACGATCGGCGGCTCGCAGCGCGGCGAGCCGATCCTTCACCGACGCGGTGATCCGGCGCACGCGGGCCGTCTGGGCCTCCCGGTAGGTCTTCAGGAACTCGGGGCTGTACGGCGGCGGGTTGCCGGGGTCGTAGAGGTCGAGCGTCCGATCGCGGCGCTCCGGGTCTCCCTCGTCGATGATCGCCGGGTCGATGCAGTCGCGCAGCACCTGATGGCGGCTGGGGTGCGCGGCGAGCAGGAGCATGGCGTCGGCAGGGATCAGCTCGGCGCTGGTCAGGTCGGGCGGGTCGCCGGCCGGCGTGCAGGCCACCGTCGGGCGCCGGGCCTGCTGCTGGTAGAACAGCGACAGCGCTCCGCCCCCGCTCCAACCCGCCAGCACGATCCGCTCGTAGCCGAAACGCTCCCTGGCGTCACGCACGGTGGCGGCCAGATCGAGCACGACCTTCTCCATGATCAGCGCCGCGTCGATGCCGCGGTAGCGACTGTTGGCGTAGATCACGTGGCTGCCCTGCTTGGCCAGCTCGGTGACGAGCGGCAGGTAGGCGCCGCCGCCGACCGGGTGCATGAAGATCAAGACGGTATCCGACGCCACTCCGACCGGGACGAGGCGGTAGGACTCCAGGAAGACGATCCCCTCGACGCCGCCGTAGGTGTCCTTGAACGCCGCGTGCTCGGCGTAGGCGATCCCGTACGCCTCCCGCTCGATCCGGTGACGTGTCACCGCCGCCGTCATCGTGCCCGCCCCGACGCGCCCGCGCCCCGGGGCGCTCACTTGGCCAGTGCCTTCTCGGCGCCGGCCCGGGCCCGGATCTCGGCGGTGGTGGGAACCGGCGACAGCGACCACTCGTACAGCTGACGGCGCTCCTCGAGCCACGGCGGCAGCGTCAGCCGATCGCCCATGTGCTCGGCATCGGGCTCATCGACGATGAATCCCGGACCGCCGCGCTCGGCGATCTCAAACAGCACCCCGCCCGGCTCGGTGAAGTACACCGAGCGGAAGAAGTGGCGGTCGATCACCTCGGTCGGTCCGACATTCGCGTCGACCAGAAGCTTCCACCAGTCCTCGATGTCCTCGGCATGGCAGCCCCACGCGACGTGCTGCACGACGCCGCCGCCGAAGCGACGCCTCTCCGCCGGCGCCGGATCGAGCTGGTACCAGCCGCTGCGCTCGGCACCGCGGGCCTCAAACCGGGTCTCGCCCGTCTGTGCAAACCCGAGCTCGTCGATCAGGAAGCGAACGCTCGCGTCCTGGTCGCGCGCAAACGCGCGGAAGCCGTCGAGCCCCTGGATCGCGTTCTCGCCCGGAATGTCGGGCGCCTCGCCGGTGAGCGGAGGTTCGTCCGTGCGCACGACGGCGAGCTCGTGCTCCAGCCCCTCGTGGTCGGCGAAGCGCAGCCACGACTCGCCGCGCTGGGTCTCCAGATCCTCGTCGGCGATGCGTCGCTCCCAGAAGTCGAGCGCCTCCTCGGAGCCGAGGCGCCAAGCGATGCGATGGACGTTGCCGGCGCCCGCCCGCCCGTCGGGACGACCGCGGTACTCAAAGAAGCTGATGTTGTTGCCGTAGGAGGCGCGCTCGTCGCCGTAGAAGATGTGATACGTGGTCTGGTCGGTCTGGTTGATCGACTTCTTGACGATCCGCAGGCCCATCACGCGGACGTAGAAGTCCGCATTGCTCGGCGCGTCCGCCGTGACGCACGTGACGTGGTGGATTCCCTCGAGTTGCATGCCGAGACCATACCATACGTTTTGGTATGGTCTACGCTGCCGCAGCGACGATCCCGGGGCGCGCCGGCCGCCGGTCGGAGATGATCAGCGGCAGCCCGTCCGCCGGGCCGATCGTCGGCTGCTGACGGACCCGCAGCCGGTAGCCGGGAGCAAGCTCGAAGGAGAAACGACTGAGCAGCGCGGTGGCGATCGTGCGGATCTCCAGCTGTCCGAAGCGCATCCCGATGCACGTGCGGGAGCCGGCGCCAAACGGCACGTAGGCGCCCTTCGGGAGCGCCCGCTTGGCCTCGGGGCCAAAGCGCTCGGGACGGAAGCTCTCGGGGTCGTCCCACACGTCGGGCAGACGGTGGCTGGCCCACGAGCAGTAGAACGCCGGCGCGCCACCCGGGGCGCGGACTCCGGCGACCTCGAACGGCTCGATCGAGCGGCGCGGACCCACCCACGCCGGCGGGTAGAGCCGCAGTGTCTCGTCGAGCACCTGCTCCAGCTCGACGAGCTCTCCGGCGGCCAGCTGCTCCCCGGTCGGCGCGCCGCCGTGCAGGAGCTCCTCCTGCTCGGCGAGGAGGCGGGCCACGACCTCCGGATGGCGCGACAGCTCGTAGAACATGAACGCGATCGTCGACGTCGTCGTGTCGTGCCCGGCGAACAGCAGCGTCATCACCTCGTCGCGGACGTGGCGATCACTGAGGCGCGAACCGTCCTCGTCGGTGGCGTCGAGCAGCAGGCTCAGCAGATCGAGCCCCCGCTCGCCGGTGCGCCGGCGGCTGCTGATCTCGCCGTAGATCAGCTCGTCGAGCTGGCGGCGTGCGCTCTGCATTCGCTGCCACGGCGTCCGCGGACCGCGCAGCATCTGCGCGGGAAGCTCGTGGGAGTAGAAGCTGAGCGCGTCGTTGAACAGGTGCGCCGCGTCCATCGAGCGCGCCGTCGGCCCATCCGGATCGAGGCCGAACAGCGAGCGCATGGCGATCCGCAGCGCCACCTCCCGCGTCCAGACGTAGAGGTCGACGCGATCACCGCTGCGCCAGTCGGCCATCGCGCTGTCGGTTTCGGCGGACATCGTGTCAAGCGCCGCGGCGATGTGCTCGCGATGGAAGACGGGCAGCATGATCTTGCGCGACCGGCGGTGAAACTCGCCGTCGATCGTCAGCAGTCCGTCGCCCAGCAACGGGATCAGGTTGCCCATGCTCCCCTCGCGCCAGCTGAAGTTCGACGCGTTGGCGACCAGAAGGTGATGATTGGCCTCGGGCCCAAGCAGGACGATCACCTTGCTGGTGAGGAGCCGCAGGGTGAACACCGGCCCGTGCCGGGCGTAGTTGTCGAGCAGCATCGGCAGCGGGTCACGCAGCATCTGCCGCGCCCGGCTCGGCCGGAAGCTCGTGTCCCCCGGTGGGTAGGGGACCGGCGAGTGGCGCTGGTTGCGCAGATCGCGTATCAGGGG
Source organism: Solirubrobacteraceae bacterium (assembly GCA_035552615.1). Taxonomy (GTDB): domain Bacteria; phylum Actinomycetota; class Thermoleophilia; order Solirubrobacterales; family Solirubrobacteraceae; genus Palsa-465. The sequence goes on along the minus strand of DASZLC010000018.1, from coordinate 18,228 downwards.
CACGAGCGGGTTTGCCGAGGCGGGAGGTGGACCTTGGAGCGACATGGAACGAGCGTACCTAAACGTATGGGCCACCGGCTCAGGCAAGCTGGCCGGCGGGCGCCGATTCGCCTGCCGGCGCGCTCGTCGGCGCGGACTCCGGCGCGGCCCGGCGCTCGTACGCGCTGCGCCCGCTCTCGTCGACGTCGTCGAGCAGGCGGTCGGCTCCCATGGCCCTCCCCAGCGCCTCGCGGGCGCCACGCGGAAACACGCCCATCACCGCCCCCATCGGCCCGAGCGCCTTGGGCACGTAGACGTCGAAGCGGGGCCTCTGCACGGCGGCCAGGATCGCCGCCGCGACGTCCGCGGGCGCGAGCGGCTTGACGCCCTTCGGCGAGGCCAGCCCGCTCGCCAGCTCCGTGTTGACGACCGCCGGCATCACGCACGAGACCTCAACCCCGGTCCCGCGCAGCTCGGCGCGCGCCGCCTCGCTGACGCCGACGACGAAGTGCTTGGTCCCGCAGTAGGTGGCCCCCCCGGCGGCGCCCACCTTCCCGGCCGAGGAGGCGACGTTCACCAGGTGACCCTCGGGTCGCGACAGGAGCCGCGGGATCCCCTCCTTCATCCCGTAGAGGACGCCGAGCACGTTGATGTCGATCATCCGCCGGGCCCGCTCGTCGCTCTCGTCGAGGAGCCGCCCGAGCAGCATCACGCCGGCGTTGTTGACGAGCACGTCGAGGGCACCGAAGCGCTCTTCGGTGGCGCCGAGGAAGGCGGCGAACGACGCGCGCTGGGTCACGTCGAGCTCGAAGGCCTCCGCGCGCGCGCCCAGCGAATCCGCGACGCGCTGGCCCACCTGAAGGTCGATCTCGCCGATTGCCACCTGGGCCCCGGCCCGGACCATGGCCCGAACGGTGGCCTCGCCGATCCCGCGGCCGCCGCCCGTGATCGCTACGACCTTGCCCTGCAACGAGCGTGCATCGCCTGCCATCGTCAGCTTCTCCTCGCGTCGGTTCCCGCTTTACCGTCCCCATACTATCTGGTACGGTCGCGACCAATGGCGGACGTCCGACTGCGGACTGCGTCGGCCGGAGAGAGAGGAGCCTGTGCCACACACGCGGCGGTCGACGAATGATGCTCAGCGGACCGCGCTGACGATCACGCCACCCGGAGCGGTGATGGAGGTTGGCGCGATGATCGTGCTCGCGGGACGCGCGCTGCGGCGGGGACTGAGCGGACCCTACGATTACCTGCCGGAGTTCGTCGTGCAGTTCCGCTTCGTCCTGACGCTCGCCTTCTTCCCGCTGCTGCTCACCGCGTTCGCGCTGTCCTTCGGTCCGGCCGGGATCCAAGCATCGGGCTTTCTCGGGATCCTCGGCGCGCTCGACCGCTTGGGCTCGACCTTCGAGCTGATCGTCGTGCGCGAGTTCGCGCCACTGGTCACCGCGATCGTCGTCGCCGGGGTGTCAGGCACGGCCATCTGCGCCGACCTGGGGGCGCGCAAGGTGCGCGAGGAGCTCGACGCCCTCAGCGTGCTCGGCGTCGACGTGATCCGCAGCCTCGTCGCGCCGCGGCTGTTCGCGCTGGTCCTCGCGGCCGTTGTGTTCAACGTGTTCGCGCTCGCCGCCGGCATCGCCGGCGCCGTCGTCGTCACGCTGGAGAACCACGCGCCGCTCGGCCCGTTCTTCTCCACCTTCTTCGCCGCCGCCAACACCACCGAGCTCGGCGCGTCGTTCTTGAAGTGCGCCATCTACGGCGCCGTGATCGCCGTCGTCTGCTGTTACAAGGGGATGTCGGTGTCGGGTGGCGCTGAGGGCGTCGGCCGCGCCGTCAATCAGGCAGTGGTCATCTCCTTCCTGTGCATCGGGGCGATCGACTACGTGTTCACGCAACTCCTGCTCGCGACCCACCCGTGGCTGTCAGCGATCAGGTGACCCCCGCGCCGGCCGGGCGCGCACCGGTCCCCCGCGCGCCGATCGGGCTCGAGCGGACGGGCGATGAGCTCGCCTCCTTCGGCGCCGCCGTCGAGTTCGGCGCCACCACCTTCAGGGGGATCTGGAGCGGGCGGATCCTGCAGTACCTCAACGAGGTGCTGCGACAGGCCAGCACGTTGGTCACCGGCTCATTGCTGGTCGTGCTCGGCCTGGTGTTCGCGCTCGGCCTGGAGATCGGGATCGAGAGCTCCTACACGGCGCAGTCGGTCGGGGCGCCCGCAGTGGCGGGCGCGATCGCCGCGCTCGCGGACCTGCGCGAGATCATCCCCTACGCATTCGGGTACATGATGGCGGCCAAGGTCTCGACCGGGTACGTCGCCGAGATCGGCACGATGCGGATCACCGAGGAGATCGACGCGCTGGAGGTGATGGGCATGGATTCCCACGTCTACCTGTGCTCCACCCGGCTGCTCGGCATGTGGCTTGTCCTCCCGTTCATCTACATGATCTCGATCGCCGTCGCCTTCATCGGCTCCTACATCGCGGTCGTGCTGCAGGTGGCGACGACGTCGTCGGGCGGCTACTTCGAGCTGTTCTGGAAGTTCCAGACGCCGGCCGACTACCTGTTCTCCGGGATCAAGGGGATGGTGATGGCCACCTTCGTCGTGCTCGTCGGCTGCTTCTACGGCTACCGCGTCCGTGGCGGCCCGGCCGACGTCGGACGCGCCACCGCCAAGGCGATGATCATCAACCTCGTCGGGGTCCACTTCATCGGGATCCTCGGCAGCCAGCTGTTCTGGGGCGGCAGCCCGCGGCTGCCGATCGGGGGATGACCTCCGGCCGCCACGCGGTGCTGGCGGTGCTCGCCGCCGCGGTCGTCGCGGTGGCCGCGGTCATGCTGCTGAGCGGCGGTGGCGCCTACGTGCTGCACGCCGAGTTCGACGACGCGGGACAGCTCGTCACGGGCGATCGCGTCGAGGCGTGGGGCGTCCCGATCGGGACCGTGACGCAACTCTCCCTCACCGCGGACGGCCGGGCCGCCGTCACGCTGTCGATCGGCGCGAGCCCGGATACCCCGCTGCACGCCGGCACCCACGCCGTGATCCGCGCCGCCGGGCTGGCCGGCGTGGCCAACCGCTACGTCGACCTGGAGCCCGGGCCGGCTACGGCGCGCACGCTGCCGAGCGGATCGACGCTGAGCCCTCGGGAGACGAGTGGCATCGTCGACATCGACGAGCTGCTCGACACGCTCGACCGTCCCACCCGCCGCAACATCGAGGCGCTCACCGCGCACTCGGCGGAGATCTTCGCCGGCTCGGGCGCCCGCTTCTTCAACAAGCTGCTCGCCACGCTCTCGCCGGCGCTCGCCCAAACGGCCGGGTTCTACGGCCAGCTGGCGCAGGACAGGGTCGGACTGGGCGACCTGATCAGCACAGCCGACACGACGGCCACGGCGCTCGCCTCACGTGACCCCGAGCTCCAGGACGCGCTGCGCGGCGGCGCCGCGGCCCTGACCGCAGTCGCTCGCCAGCAGGCACCGCTGTCCGACGCGCTCCAGCGGCTTCCGAGCGTCCTCACCCAGGCCACGAGCACGCTGAGCAGCCTGCGCTCCACCATCGCCGCGCTGCGCCCCACGCTGCGCGCCGTCCCCGCCGCCGCGGCCCCTCTCGCCACCGTGCTGCGCCAGACGGCCCCGACCGCGCGCGCCGCAACGCCCGCGCTCGCCGCGCTGAACGGAGAGCTGCCGGTGATGGACCGCACGCTGGCGGAGCTGAGGCCTCTGCGCGCCACCGTGATCCCCGCGCTTAGCAGCTCGACGACGGCGCTGAGGAACTCGCAGACGATCCTCACCGGCCTGCGCTACTACGCCGCCGACTTCCTCCTCGGCGTCACCAACGGCCTCGGCGGCATCGCCGCCGGCAACTACGACGAGAACGGCCACTACGCCCGCGTCGAGTTCGTGAACGCTCCCCAGACCGCGGCCGCCGGCATCTTCTCGGCGCTCGTCCCCAGCGGCACGATCATCCCGAACACGTTCGGCGTCCGCGAGCACCTCACCGCCCGCTGCCCGGGCGGCGACGCGCCCCCGGCGCCCGACGGGTCGAACCCGTGGGTCCTCGGCTCGTTCTGGTGCAACCCCGCCGACGACGTCCCCCTGAGCGTGGACTTCCCGTGAGACGCGCGGCCGTGATCGTCGCCGCGCTCGCCGGCGCGGCCATCGTGCTGATCGCCACCAACCCGTTCGCCGGCAGCGGCTACCGCATCGACGCGATCTTCGACACCGCCGATGGGGTGAGCACGGGGATGAACGTCGAGGTTGCCGGCGTCCCGGTGGGCAGCGTCGTCGGCGTCCGCCTGACCGGCGACGTGAAGGCGCGCCTGGAGCTTCGCGTGAAAAGCCGCTACGGGCCGTTCCATACTGATGCCAGCTGCCAGATCCTGCCCGAGGGGATCATCAGCGAGAACTATGTGCAGTGCGACCCCGGCACGCCGGGCACGCCCACCCTCAGTGGCACTGGGAGCACGCCGCCGACGGTCCCGGTGAGCCACGACACAACGCCGGTGTCGATGCAGCAGTTCATCGACATCTTCAGCCTCCCCACCGCCGACCGCCTGCAGGTGCTGCTGAACGAGCTCGGCATCGCCACGGCCGGACGCGGCGACAGCATCAACGCGATCCTCCAGCGCGCCAACCCGGCGATCGCCCAGGCCGACCGCGTGCTCCAGACCGTCGACGCGCAGCGCGCCGAGCTCTCCGACGCGATCTCGCAGACGAGCGGGGTCGTCGCCCAGCTCGCGGCTCGCCCCGACGCCGTCAGGACGTTCGTCGACCGGGCCGCACGGGTGAGCGCGGTGAGCGCCGCGCACCGCGACCCCCTCGGCACCGCGCTCAACCGCCTCCCGGCCTTCCTCACCCAGGTGCGCGCAGCGGCGAGCAGTCTTGACACGGTCAGCCGCGCCGGCACGCCGCTGCTGAGCGCGCTGCGCGTCGGCGGGCCGGCCCTGAGCGCGCTCACCGCCACCGTGCCCCAGTTCACGGCGGCGGCGACGCCCGCCGTTCGTCAGCTCACGGCGCTGGCCACCAGCGGACGAGTAGCGCTCACGGAGTCCCGTCCGGTGCTCGCCCAGCTACGCCGCTTCGCGTCCGGCGCCGGGCCCGCCAGCGCGCTCCTTCAGCAGCTGCTGGTGAACCTCCAGCAGCGCGGCGGGATCGAGTACCTGCTCGATTTCTTCTATGTCCTGGCCACGGCGCCCGCACCGTATGACGCCATCTCGCACACGCTCGCCCTGAATGCGGTCGTTACCCAGTGCGTGACCGACCCGCTCGCCCCCGGCTGCAACCGCGGCTGGACGAGCACGCAGAGCCGAGAGGCGGCCGCCGAGCGTGTCCCGGCCGCGCGACCGGCGCACGTACGCACCACCCGCCGCGCTCCCCGCGCGCGCCCAGCTCCCACCGGGGCGCCGCATGCGGGCAGCGCGCCGCGCGCGACACCGGCGATGGGCGGCCACGCAACCCCGAGCACGACGGCCACGACCACCCCGGCGACCCCCGCCCCCACGATTCCCTCGGGCATCGCAAAGACGCTCGTCGGACTCCTCAACTTCCTCGTCAAGTGACGCCGCGACCCCGGACCCGACCCAAGCGCAGCGACAGCCGGCGCCTGTACGGCCTCACCGGCGTCGCGGGGATCATCGTCGGGCTGGCGATCGTGTTCATTTCCTACACCGCCAACGGCGGGCTGCCATTTACCCCGAGCGACCGCGTGTTCGTCGAGCTGCCCAACGCCCAGCGGCTGCAGCGCGGCAGCGATGTCCGCATCGGCGGCATCCGCGTCGGCCAGGTGCAGTCGGTGGCGGCTATCCCGCCCCACGGCACCCGGCCGGCCTACGCGCGGCTGCAACTCTCGCTCAGTCCGTCGGTCGGTCGGCTCCCGGTCGACAGCCGCGTGCAGGAGGAGCCCGCCTCGATCCTCGGCGCCAGCTACCTCCAGCTCGTGCTCGGCACCAGCCGTCGGCGGCTCGCACCCGGCGCGATCGTCGGCCTCGCGCAGTCGGCGCCGACGGTCCAGCTCACCGACCTGCTCGACATCTTCAACCACGCCACCGCCCAGAGCATTCGCAGCTCGCTGGCCGAGTACTCCAGCGGCTTCGCCGGCCGCGGAGCCGACGCCAACGCGGCCCTGGCCTCGCTCGACGAGCTGATAGGCCCGCTGCGCCAGGTGGCGCAGGTCGTCGCCTCACCGCTCGCCGACCTGGGTCGCTTCATCAGTGGCTTCGACAGCACGGCCGGGGCCCTGGCGCCAGTGGCCGGCCCGTTCGCCTCGCTGGTGGCCCACTTCTCCACGACGCTCGGCGCGTTCGACGCGCGGCGCCCGCAGCTCGCCGCGACGATCAAGCGCCTGCCCGGCACCGAGGCGACGGCGACCGCCGCGCTCCAGGCGCTGAACCCCTCGCTCGATCGGCTGGCTACGCTCGCCACCCAGCTCTTGCCGGGTGCCCGCCTCGTCCCGGCCGACATCCCCCTGCTCACCGCCGCGCTTCGCGCCGGCGTCGATCCGCTGCGCCACATCGGACCACTGACCGGCGATCTGCGCTCGACCCTTCAGGCGCTCGGCACGCTCAGCGCAGCCACGCCGGCCGACGGGACGCTGCGCATTCTTCAGCAGACGACGATCTCGCTCACCGGCCTGCTCGGCACCGTCGTCCCGGCCCAGATGCAGTGCAACATCCTCGCGCTGTGGGGCCGCAACCTGCTCTTGTCGACCGAGCAGGGCAACGCCGAGTTCCCGTTCATCCCGCTCGGCATCGTCGGGCTCGGAGCCGAGGAGGAGTTCGCCCAGCACGCCACGCCGTCGCCGAACCTCCACACCGACTACCTGCCTGACGAGAACGGCAGCGAGTGCGAGTCGGGCAACGAGCCCTACAACGCCCACAACCAGGACCTCTCCAATCCTCCGGGCACTCAGCCGAACCCCACGCCGTTCACCGCGCCGCCGCCCGCGGCCACGGCCGAGGCGGCGAAGGCCGGGCTGCTGGCGGGCACCGGAGGCTCGACGTGAGCCGCCGGCGGACCAGACGCGATGCGCATCGGCTCCGCCGCCGCCGGATTCGGACCGGCATCGCGGCGGCGGCGCTGATCGTGCTCGGGACCGTGCTCACCTTCACCAAGCGGCTCCCGTTCCTCGGCTCGGGCTACGAGCTGCGGGCCGACTTCGCCACCAGCGGCCAGCTCGTCTCCGGCGACCAGGTGCGCGTCGCCGGACTCCCCGCCGGCAAGGTCACCGGCGTCGCCGCTGGCCCGCGCCACACGGCGCTCGTGACCATGCAGATCGACCGCAGCGACCTGCCGGTGCACAGCGACGCCACCCTCGCGATCGAGCCGCGGCTGTTCCTGGAGGGCAGCTTCTACGTCGCGCTTCGCCCGGGCAGCTCGAGCGCCGGCACGCTGGTCAGCGGGGCGACGATCCCCGAGCATCAGACGACCGTGCCGGTCCAGTTCGATCAGGTCCTCGACGTGTTCGACGCCCCCGTCCGCTTGGCGCTGCGCGCCACGATCGCCCAGCTCTCGACCGCGCTGGACGGCGCCGGCGCCGGCGGGCTGCGCTCCACCGTGCGGCAGTTCGCTGACGCGCTGCCGAGCGCGACACAGGTCGAGCAGGCCGCCCAGGGCACCGCGCCCGGCGACCTGACCCATCTCGTCACCGCCTCGGCGGCGAGCACCGGTCAGCTCGCCGAGGATCCCGCGGCCCTGGCCAGGATCGTCACCGATACCGACCGCGTGGCCGGCGCCCTCGCCGCCCACACCGCCGCGCTTTCGGGCACCATCATCGCGCTCGATCATCTCGTCCGCGTCGCGCCCGGGTCGCTGACCGCGCTGCATGGCGCGCTCCCGGCGCTCTCGACGCTGGCCGGGCAGCTGCGCCCGGCGCTCCGCGCGGCCCCCGGGCCGCTGCGCGACACAAGCGCGCTGCTCACCCAGCTCGACGCGCTCGTCAGGCCACGTGTGCTGCCGGCGCTCGTCACCGCCCTGCGCCCCGCCGTGGATCAGGCGCCGGCGCTCGAGCGGATGCTCGGCACGCTCGGGCCGCTCGTCACCCGGGTGAGCGAGTGCGTCTCGACTCATATCGTGCCGGTGCTGAACGAGCAGGTTCCCGACGGCTCGTTGTCCACCGGCGCCCCGGCGTGGCTCGATTTCCTGCATGCGGGGACCGGTCTGACCGGCCTCAGCTCCGACTTCGACGCCAACGGCGTGGCCGTGCGTGCCGGGCTCACCGTCGGTGACTCGACGGTGACAGCGTTCGTCCCTCAGCTGGGCACGCTCGTCGGCACCGCCACCCACGGACTGGAGGGGGTCGACCCGGAGTGGCTCGGCAACGGGGTGACGCCGCCGCACCGCCCGGACGCGCCGTGCACCACGCAGGCACTGCCGGACCTCGGCGCGCGCCGCACGCCGGGATCGGGCGGGCTGACCGTGGCGCCCGCGCGGGCCGCCGGCACCGCGTCGACCGCCGACGACGTACTGACGCTGATGCGCCACCTCCTCGGAAGCCGGCGATGATCTCCCGCCGCGTCCGCCAGAACGTGTTCTTCCTGCTCGTGATGAGCGTGATCGCCATCGTCGGCGTCCTCGCCGCGGTCGACGTGCTGGAGCACGAGCGGCTCCCGAACCCGTTCGCGAACACCTACGCCGTGAACGTCGCGCTCACCGCCGCCGACGGCGTCGTCCCGGGCTACGGCCAGCCCGTGAACGTGGCCGGCGTGCCCGTCGGGGTGATCGCCGGCGCCAAGGTGCAGAACGGGCTCGCGCTCATCAAGATGGCGATCGAGCGCGGCGAGCTCCCCCACGTCTACCGCGATGCCACCGCCGACCTTCAGCCGGTGACCCCGCTGAAGGACATGGAGCTCGACCTCAACCCGGGCCAGCCCAGCGCCGGCCTGCTCGGGCCGGGCGCGACCATCGCGGTCGCGGACTCCACCTCACCGGGCGAGCTGGAGGACCTGCTCGGCTCGCTCGACGGCGATACCCGCAGCTTCCTCACCTCGCTGATCGGCTCGCTCGGCACGGGCACGGCCGGACAGGGCGCGAACCTGCGGCGGCTGCTCGTCGCGCTCGGGCCCACCGCCCGCCAGGTGCACGAGATCAGCACTGCGCTCGCCGGGCGGCGCGCCGACATCGCCTCGCTCGTGCACAACCTGGCCATCGTCACCCGCGCGGCGTCGCAGGACGGGCAACTCGGCGAGGTCGTCAAGGCCGGCGATCAGACCCTCCACGCGGTCGCTGAGCAGAGCTCGGCGCTCCGGCAGTCGATCGTCCAGCTGCCCTCGACGCTTCAGACGACGGGCCAGGCCCTCAGCGATGCGACCGATCTCGCTCGCGCGATCGACCCGGCCGCCCGCGCGCTCTCCCCGGCACTCACCGCCCTGCCCACCACCCTGCGCGCGCTCGGGCCGTTCGCCGGCGGGACGGCCCGAGCGCTGAAGTCGGAGATCGGACCGTTCGTGCGTCAGGCGGTCACGCCGGTCGGTGAGCTCGCCGCCACGATCCCGCCGCTGAGCACGATCACCCCCCAGCTGATCAACGACTTCAAGGTCGCGGCCTACGCCGCCAACGAGCTGGCCTACAACCCGGGAGGCGGGGATCCGGGCTTCCTGTTCTGGCTCGACTGGGCCGCCCACAACAGCGACTCGGCCACCAGCAACGAGGACGCCATGGGCTCGATCGCGCGCACGCTGGTGATGGTCAGCTGCGACCAGCTGACCAGCACCGAGAACGCCGCCGGGCTGCTCGAAGCGGTCCTCGGCGTTCAGAGCATCTGCCGGGGCCTGAACTGATGGAAACCCGGATCCCCGGCCGCCGCCTGCTGATCGTTCCCGTCGGGTTCGCGATCATCACGACCGTGCTGGCCGCGTTCACGTGGATCAGCTTCGGCGGCACTTTCCCGTTCGCCCCCGCCGCGTACCGGGTGGTTGCCGACTTCCCGCAGGCCTCGAATCTGTATGGCGGCGGCGACGTCCGCATCGCCGGGATCAACGTCGGCCAGGTGCGCACCGTGCAGCGCGTGGGCGACGGGGCGCGAGTGACGATGCAGCTCCAGCCGCGATACGTTCCGCTGCACGCGGGTGCGCGGGCGATCCTGCGCACGAAGACGCTGCTCGGTGAGGCGTACATCGAGCTGTCCCCGGGGAGCGCCGGCGCCCCGGCGATCCCCGACGGCGGCGGCCTCGCGCCCGGACACGTCGTCGCCACCCAGCAGCTGAGCGACGTGCTCTCCACGTATGACCCGCAGACCCGCCGGCAGCTACAGCGGCTGATGGCCGGGCTGGCGGCGTCGGCGCGTGGACGCGGAGCCGATCTGAACCAGGCAATCGGCTGGTCCGCTCCGGCGATGGCCGATCTCGGCACCGTGCTGCTGACGCTGGACCAGCAGCGCGGCAGCCTCGCCCAGCTGCTCGGCAGCGCCGGCAATCTCCTCACCACGGTCGGCTCGCAGCAGGGCACGCTCCAGGCCGCGATCACCGCCGGCAACCAGGTGCTCGGCGTCACCGCGGCACGTACCGCGTCGCTGCGGGCGATGCTGCGCGTCCTCCCGCCGTTCCTCAGTGGGCTGCGCAGCACGAGCGCGACCGCCGGAGCCGCCGCGGGCGATCTCGACTCCGCCGTCACCGCGCTCGGCCCCGTGGCCCCCCACGTGGCCGGCGCCCTGTCCGCCTCGACCTCACTGTCGAAAGAGCTGCGCGCGCTGTTCCGCGCCACACCGTCGCTCACCCGCGCCGGAGAACAGGGACTCCCGGCCGGCACGGCGATCGTCCGCGCCGCCGCTCCGCTCGTGCGCCAGCTCTATCCGGCGGCGCAGCAGCTGACCCCGGTGATCCAGCTCGCCGACGTCGTGCGCAACTCGATCGTGGCGGCGTTCGCCAACGTGGCCTCCGTCGCCGAGGGCAGCCAGCCCGGCCCCGACCGGTCAGACCCGCACTACCTGGCGGCGACCACGCTGGTATGGAACGAGATGCTCGGCGGCTACCAGAAACGCCTGCCCTCGAACCGCCAGAACCCCTACCCGGCGCCGAACAGCGAGCTCGACATCGCGCGCGGGGGCCTGAAGGCCTACGACTGCCGAAACATCCACAACCCGGACCTCGTCCCTTCGCTGCTGATCTTCGGCGGCAGCACGCCGCCGTGCGTCACCCAGGGACCGTGGACGTTCGATGGGGTCTCGTCGTACTTCCCCCGCCTTCGGCCCGCGATGCCCTGACGAGCCGGAGCGGACCCGGACGGGCTGTCGCAGGCGGGCCGCGTCAGCCGTGGGCCGGGCCGCGGCTGCGGGTGATCAGCTCGGCGGCGAACGCGTCGGTCGCCGCCTGGGTGCCGCCGAGCAGCAGCGGCTGCAGGGTGGCGCGGCGGAAGAACAGCGGCGCGTCGTGCTCCCAGGTCACGCCGATCCCGCCGTGGGTGACGATGTTCGTGGTGTTGGCGTAATCGAGCGCGCGATCGGCGGCCGTTCGCAGCGCTCCGGCGGCGAGCGCGAGCTCCTCGGGCCGCGACTCCCACGCCCAGCCCGCCCAGTACTGCAGCGACCGCGCGTTCTCGACCTGTCGCAGGACCTCGGTCAGCGGGTGCTTGATCCCCTGGTAGGAGCCGATGGCGCGCCCGAAGGTGAACCGCTGGCGCGCGTACTCGGTTGCCATCGACAGGCAGCTGCCGGCCGCCCCGAGCGCCTCCGAGGCGAGCAACGTCTGCGCGAGCGACCACGCTCGGCGCAGCGCGTCCTCGCCGACCGCGAGTCGACGCCCAACCGCACCGTCGAGCATCACGTGTGCCAGCGCCCGCGTGGCGTCGTAGCGACGCACGGCCGTGATCTCGACGCCGTTGGCGCCCGCGTCGAGGGCGGCCGCGACCGGCGCCCCGTCCTCGTCGCGTCCGACCGCCACGAGCAGGTCGGCGCCGGCGGCGTCGCAGGCGAACGCGACGGTCCCGAACAGGCGGACGTGATCGCCGTCGAGGACGGCGTGCGGTGCCGGCGCTCGGCCGTAACCACGAACCGGATCGACCGTCCAGCCCTCGCTCGCGTCCGCGGGCGGCCTCACCGGCAGCCACGCCACACGCAGCTCGCCGTCGGCGACCGCGGCGCAGGCCTCGTCCGCTGCCGCGTCGAGCAGCTCCGACGCCGGCCAGAACCCCAGCAGCGGCGAGGCAGCAAGAACCCGGCCGCACTCCTCGGCCACGAGCATCGCCTCGAACGCGCCGAGGCCGGCGCCGCCCCGCCCCTCGGCGATCAGCAGTCCCGGCCACCCGGCGTCGGTCGCCACCGGCCACAGGTCCGGGAGTGCGCCCGGCTCGTCGAGCTCGCGCCGGGCGGCGGCCAGCGTCCGGGCCCGACCGAGCGCGGTCCGGGCGGCCTCCCTCAGGAGCTCCTGCTCGTCGGACAGCGCGAAGTTCACCCGGTCGCTCCTCGGTCGCTCGTCGGAACGGGCGACGAGCGACCGGACGGTGCCGTCTCGCGCTCGCGGGCCTTCAGCTCACGGTAGGCGACGCCCTTGTCGAGGCGCGGCTCCGGCGGCAGGCCGAGGACCCGCTCGCCGACGGTGTTCCGGAGGATCTGCTCCGACCCGCCGGCGGAGCGAAAGCCGGCGATCCCAGCGGCACCGGTTCCCCACGGCGAGCGTTCCTCCAAGCCGTCCGGCCCGAGCACCGCCAGCGCCAGCGCGTAGGCCTCGGCGCTGGCGTTGACGGTGGTGACCTTCGCCAGCCCGGCCTCCGGGCCTGGGATCCGACCCTGCTGGACCGCGGTCAGCATTCGGTAGCCGGTGAAGCGCAGCGCCAGCAGTTCGGCGGCGACGGCGCCGAGTCGCTGCCGGACGACCGCGTCGCAGCCGGCATCCTCGTCACCGGCGATCAGTCCGATCAGGTCGTCGAGCAGCGAGCCCCAGTTTCCCGCGCCGATCGAGAGCCGCTCGTGCATCAGCACGGTCAGCGCCACGGTCCAGCCGTTGCCGGCGCCGCCGAGAACGGCGTCCTGCGGCACCCGCAGGCCGTCGAAGAAGACCTCGTTGAACTCGGCGTCGCCGAGGATCTGGCGCAGCGGGCGGACGGTGACGCCGTCGGCGCCTTTGATCGGGACGATGAACATCGTCAACCCCTTGTGCTTGGGCACGTCAGGGTCGGTGCGCGCGATCAGGATCCCCCAGTCCGAGTGCTGCGCGCCGGTCGTCCACACCTTCTGCCCGGTGATCGACCACGACCCGTCGTCGAGCTCCGTCGCGCGCGTCTGGATGCCGGCCACGTCCGAGCCGGCCGCCGGCTCGGAGAACAGCTGCGACCAGTGCTCCTCGCCCGACAGGAGCGCCGGGAGGTGGCGACGCTGGTCGTCGGTGCCGTGATAGATCAGGGCCGGGCCGCACATCCCGAGGCCGATCACGCCCATCGGACCCGGGACCTTCGCCCGGGCGAGCTCCTGGCCGACGATCACCTGCTCGATCGGCCTGAGTCCCTGGCCGCCGTACTCGGCCGGCCAGGTGACGGCGACGAGCCCGCCCTCGGCGAGCCGGCCCTGCCACCGGCGCCACGCCTCAGGGTCGAGGCGCCCGTCCGGGCCGGCAGTGGGGGCCTCGCGCGCGTGCTCCCCGAGCCACGCGCGGACGGTGGCCCGATACGTTGCCTGCTCGGGGGTGTCGTCGAGGTCCACGGGTCGGGACGCTACCATACTGTATGGTATGGACGTGCAGTCGCGCCCCACTTCCGCCAGACACAGGCTGCGCCGCGTGCGCGACGAGCTGCACGCCGCGTACGTGCTGCGCCAGGCGGGTTTCCTGCGGCTCGATCCGCCGCGACGGCTGGCCGCGATCGCGCGTGCGGGCCGCCGGTACGGACCGATGGGATCGGCGACGATCGCCGCCGCGCTGCGCCACCCCAATCGCGTCGCGATCCTCGACGAGGACGGGCCCGTCACCTACGCGGAGCTCGACCGGCGCTCGAACGCGGTGGCGAACGCCTGGCAGGCGCGCGGCGTCCGCGCCGGCACGACCGTGGCGATGCTCGTTCGCAACCACCGGGGGTTCTACGACGCATTCTTCGCCACGCAGAAGCTCGGCGCGCGGACGGTGCTCCTGAACACCGACTTCGCGGGACCGCAGCTACGCGAGGTAGCCACGCGAGAGGGGACCGAGATGCTCGCCTACGACCCCGAGTTCGAACCGCTGGTCGGTGAGCTGGGGCTGCCGCTCGGCGCGGTCACCGACTGGACCGACCACGCGGGGCACGACGAGGGCTCGCCGCCGCCCGCCCCCGGCCAGCACGGGTCGATCGTGATCCTCACGAGCGGCACAACGGGAACGCCGAAGGGCGCCAACCGCGGCGCCACGACCTCGCTGACGCCGATGGCCGCGCTGCTCGGAGCGGTGCGGTTTCCGGCCGGCGGTACGACGGTGATCGCCGCGCCGCTGTTCCACTCGCTCGGCCTCGTCACCGGAGCCGTCGCCGTCGGACTGGGCTCGACTCAGATCCTCCGCCGCCGCTTCGACCCCGGCGCCGTGCTCGACGCGCTCGCCGAGCACCACGCCGAGGCGATCGTGCTCGTGCCGATCATGCTGAAGCGGCTGATCGACGAGCAGGAGCGGGCGCCGCGCGACGTCTCGACCCTGCGGATCGCGCTGGTCGCCGGCTCGCAGCTCGGCGCGCCGCTCGCCCAGCGCGCGACCAGCGTCCTCGGCGACGTCGTCCACAATCTGTACGGGTCGACCGAGGTCGCGTTCGCCACGATCGCCCGTCCCGAGCACCTCCGGGTCGACCCCTCCACGGTCGGGCCGGCAACGCTCGGCACCCGGCTGCGAATCGTCGACGACGCCGGGCGACCCGTGCCAGCCGGCACGACCGGGCGGATTGTGGTCGGCAACGCGATCCCGTTCGAGGGGTACACGGGCGGCGGCGGCAAGCCGATCGTCGGCGGGCTGCTGAGCAGCGGCGACGTTGGCCACCTCGACGCGCGCGGCCTGCTGTACATCGACGGCCGCGACGACGCGATGATCGTCTCAGGCGGCGAGAACGTCTTCCCCGACGAGATCGAGTCGCTCCTAGCCGGTCACCCCGAGATCGCCGACGCCGCCGCGATCGGCGTCGACGACGACACCTACGGCCAGCGCCTGAGCGTCTTCGTCGTCCTCCGCGACAACGCAACCCTCGACGAGGACGGCGTCCGCGACTATGTGCGGCAGAACCTCGCACGCTTCAAGGTGCCCCGCGACGTCGTGTTCCTCGACCACCTGCCCCGCAACCCGACCGGCAAGGTGCTCAAGCGCGAGCTCGCACCAACATAGGCTCGCCGGTGAGGGGATCGTGGCGCCGGGTTAGTTAGGTAGGTGCCGCGATGGGTCTCAGATGCCTTCGTAGGTGTCGGGGTTGGGGCCGACGCGTCCGGCTTCGCCTTTGTCGAGCGCGTCGATGGCGAGGAGCTGCTCTGGGGTGAGTTCGAAATTAAAGATGTCGAGGTTCTCTGTCATCCGCTCCGGCCGGGCGGATTTCGGGATCGCGATGTGGCCGTGTTGGACGTGCCAGCGCAGGATGATCTGGGCGGCGGACTTGCTGTGGGTGTCGGCGATCCTCTGGATCGTGGCATCGCCCAGTTCAGCGTTGTTGTGACCGAGCGGGCTGTGAGCCTCAACGGCGATCCCATACTCGGCAGTGGCCTCAAGCACGGCGGTGTTAGTGAAGTAGGGGTGCAGCTCGACTTGGTTGACCGCCGGGGTGATCCCTGTCTCGGCGATGATTCGTTCCAGGTGAGCGGGCTGGAAGTTGGATACGCCGGTGCTGCGTGCACGGCCGTCGGCGACGAACCCGGCCACGGTCTTCCAGGTCGCGACGTAGTCGCCGTCGTAGCGGGTGGGAAGTGGCCAGTGCACGAGGAACAGATCAATCTGGTCGACCCCGAGATGCGTCAGTGTCCGCTCGAAGGACCGCTCCACGTCGTCCGGGGCGCGGTTGGCGTTGGCGAGCTTGCTGGTGATGTACAAATCGTCGCGGTGCAGGCCGGAGTCGGCGATCGCTTTGCCGACACCCGTCTCGGTGCCATACGCCTGGGCGGTGTCGATGTGCCGGTAGCCGGCGGCCAGCGCCTCGCTGACCGTGGTGGCTGCGATCTTGGTGTTGTCTTCGGTGATGGTGCGGTCGGGTTGGAGCGCGAGCGTGCCGTATCCGAGCTGCGGAATCGTGGTGCCGTCGTTGAGCGAGATGGTGGGGATCGTGATCGTTAGCATCGGCTTCTCCTTATCGAGTGGCTTCCGGTGTGCGTGTGCCACGCCGTGCGCGCACCTGGGGTGAAGTGGACGCTCGCAGCGCCCACTCGGGATGGCGGTGCCGGCGTGGCCACGGTGTCGATGTAGACGGCGCCGGTGAACCAGGCGCTCGGCCCGGTATTGGTGTCGAGGGAGTTGCGGGTGATCTGCATGTGTTCTCCGTGGTCGTGAGTTCAACCGCTACGGGCGGACCATCACCTTGAGCGCGTCGCGGTCGGCCATCGCCCGGTACCCGTCGGGGACGCCGTCGAGGCTGACCGTCCGGTCGAGCACCTTGCCGGGTTCGATGCGGCCGTCGAGGATGTCCGGCAGCAGCTCGTCGATATACGCGCGCACCGGGGCGGGGCCGCCGGCGATCGCGACGTTGGCGTAGAAAGCCGTCTGCGAGGCGGGCATCGTGGCGTCCTGCGGCACGCCAACGCGGCCGACCGAGCCGCCCGGACGAGCGATCCCGATCGCGGTCTCCGTCGCCGAGCCGTCGCCGACACACTCCAGCACCGCACGGGCGCCGAACCCGTCGGTGAGGTCGTGAACACGCGCGAGCGCCTCCTCGCCGCGCTCAGCGACCGCGTCGGTCGCGCCGAACTCCATCGCGAGCGCGATGCGGTTCTCGTGGCGGCCGAGGATGATGATCTGCTCGGCCCCCAGGCGTCTCGCGGCGATCACCGCGCACAGACCGACGGCTCCGTCACCGACCACCGCGACGGTGTCCCCTGGGCGGACACCCGCGACGACAGCAGCATGGTGACCCGTGCCCATCACATCTGAGAGGGTGAGCAGAGACGGCATCAGCGCATCGTCCTCGCCGACCGGGAGCGCGAACAGCGTCCCGTCCGCGAACGGGACACGCAGCGCGTCGGCCTGCGCGCCGTTCATCCCATTGTTCCCGAAGAACCCGGCATGCACGCACGCCGTATGCAGCCCCTCGCGGCAGAACGCGCACGTCCCGTCCGAGAACGCGAACGGCATCACGACCACGTCACCGCGTGTGATCGTGCGAACCTCACGGCCGACGTCCTCCACGACACCGATCGCTTCGTGGCCCATCGACTGGCCGATCTCGCTGGGCTCCATCGACGCGTACGGCCACAGGTCACTGCCGCAGATACACGCGCGACTCACCCGGACCACGGCATCGGTCGCATCGATCACTCGGGCGTCCGGAACGGTCTCGATTCGCACGTCACCAGCTCCGCGCATGATGGTCGCGCGCATGTAAGCCTCCTTCGCTCACCGTCTCGAGCCTGTAGCTCAGACTCGGGCTCTGTCGTTGTCCTCGTCTCTGTCCATGGTGGACCCCGCCACCCATCAATTCAAATACTGATTGTTCAGGACTGATAGAAATTGACTATGGATCCTCGGCGGCTCCTGACCTTCCGTACGGTCGCCCACGAACGGTCGTTCTCACGGGCCGCCGAGAAGCTGTCGCTCTCACAGCCCTCGGTCTCACACCAGATCGCCCTCCTTGAGACAGAGGCCGGCGTGCGACTCCTCGACCGCGGTCGAGGCGGCCTACGACTCACCCTCGCCGGCACCGTCCTGCTCCACCACGCCGACCAACTCGCGTGGCGCCTGGAACTGGCAAATGCACAGATCGCCGACCTTGCGACCGAACGCCGCGCGCACATCCGGCTCGGAGCGTTCCCGACCGCCCTCGCGAGCTTTGTACCGGCAGCTATCGTGCGACTGCGCTGCGACCACGAGGACGTGCGAGTCCGGCTCAGCGAGGTCACCGCCGGTGTCCTCGAGGCACGTTTTCTGCGGGGCGAATTCGACGTCGCCCTCGGCTACCAGGACGCCACCACCGACCGCCGCGAGTACCAGGACGCGCAGCGGATCGACCTGTTCCAAGAATCCTTCCTGATCGGCCTCCCACCGAAGCACCGACTCGCTGGCACGACGAAACCGATCGCACTCAGGACGCTTGCCGATGACGACTGGATCATGCCGTCCACAGAAGGCTTCCTCGTCCAGGCCTGCCGCGATGCCGGCTTCGCCCCACGAGTCGTGGCGACCACGGGCGATCCGC
>DASZLC010000017.1:0-5526 GCA_035552615.1 Solirubrobacteraceae bacterium | reverse complement strand
TCGCTGTAGGCGTTGTCGTGCACGACGAGGAGATCCGAGCTGCGCGCCAGCTCGATCGCGCGCTCGAACACGCCCGCAGGCGCGATCGCGCCGGTCGGGTTGTTGGGGTAGTTGATGAACATCAGTCGCGCCCGCTCGAGCGTCTGCGCCGGGATCGCGTCGAAGTCAGGGGCGAAGTCGAGCTCGGGCTCGAGTCCCATCAGGTAGGACTCGGCGCCGGCCAGCAGCGGGCCGCCCGTGTACACCGGGTAGCCGGGGTCAGCGGCCAGCGCGATGTCACCGGGGTCAAGGAACGCCAGGTTGAGGTTGAAGATGCACTCCTTGGCGCCGATCGCGGGCATCACCTCGTTCTCGGGGTCGAGCGTGACCCCGAAGCGCCGCTCATAGAAGGCGGCGACCGCCTCGCGGAACACGGTCAGGCCCCGGTTGGTCGGGTAGGTGTGGGTGCTCGGATCGGCCACCGCACGCTGCGCCGCGGCGACGATCTCGCCGTACGTCGGGGTGTCGGGGTCGCCGATTCCCAGACCGATCACGTCCACCCCGGTCGCACGTTTGGCGGCGATCTTTCGTTCCAGCTCAGCGAACATGTACGGCGGGATCTGCTCCAGGCGTCTACTCGGTCTCATACAGCTCCTTGACGAACTCATCGGCCAGCGTGCCGCGGAACACGGGCACGGCCCAGCCGGTCAACGTTACGTGAAGGTCCTCTCCAACCTCGACCTCGAGTTCGCCTCCGTCAAGCACGACGGTGACCGGCGAGTCGCCGCCGGCGAGCACGTGGGCGACCGCGGCGCCGGTCGCCCCGGTGCCGCTGGCCGATGTCTCCCCCACCCCGCGCTCGAAGATCCGCGCCCGGATCCGTCGCGGCGTGAGCGGCGTGTACCACGAGACGTTCGTACGGTTGGGAAACAGCTCATGGCGCTCGATCGCGGGACCGATCGCGGCCAGGTCAAGCGCCCCCAGCTCCTGCTCGTCGGCGACGCGGATCGAGCACTGCGGGTTGCCGACCTGGATGTGGGCGAAGGCCCAGATGCGCCCGTCGGCCGTCAGCTCGCCGGCGCCATCCGGAGCGCCCGACGGGTAGTCGGCGCTGTGCAGGTGCACGCGGCCGAGATCGAGCGAGCAGGTCGTCGGCGAGGTGATGCGGGGACGAATCTCTCCCGCGACGGTCTGGATCGAGAACCGGTCGCTCCCGGCCCGGCCCGACCGGCGCAGGTACAGGGCGGCCTCGCGAGCCCCGTTGCCCGACAGCTCGGCCTCGGAACCGTCGGGGTTGAAGATCTGCAGCCGGGCGACGAAGCCGGGGGCATCGGCTGGCGAGAGCAGCAGCACGCCGTCGGAGAAAACGCCGGTGTGACCGGCGCACAGCGCACGTACGCGTCCCGGCGTCAGCTCGAACGCGAGCTTCTCGCGCTCCAGGATCAGGTAGTCGTTACCAAGCGCTTGCCACTTCTCGAACTCCACGCGGCGCCAGTCTATGTGTACCGTCGCCCGCTTCATGGTTAGCCGGCTTCGCAGCTACCCCGCGACGCCCCTGCTGGTGCTCGCGCTGATCTCGATCGTGTCGCTGGGTGCGCGCTCGCTGCTGCTCGACGAGCCCTGCCAGTCGCCGTGCACCAAGGCCCAGCAGCACACGATGATCTTCGACGAGGCCTACTACGTGAACGCCGCCCGCGTGATTGCCGGGATCCGGCCCCCGGTCGGCGACCACTACAACGACGCCCCGCTCGGCACCGATCCCAACGCAGAGCATCCGCAGCTGGCCAAGCTGATCATTGCCGGAGCGATCGAGCTGTTCGGCGATGGGCCGTTCGCCTGGCGCATCGGCAGCCTGATCTTCGGCTCGCTGGCGATCCTCGGAATGTTCGGGCTGGTTCGAGCGGCCGGCGGCGGCCGCTGGACGGCCGTGTTCGCGAGCTTCCTGATGGCGGGTGACAACCTGCTGCTCGTCCACAGCCGGATCGGGACGCTCGATGTCTACGTCGTCGCGGCGATGATCTGGGCGGTCGCGTTCTACTTACGCGACCGCGCGCTGCTCGCCGGGCTGACGCTCGCGGTCGCGTTCGCGTTCAAGCTCGTCGCGCCATACGTGATCGCGGTCCTAGCCCTGCTCGAGCTGCTCAGGCTGGCCATCAAGTGGCGGCGTCCCGACGCGCCCGACCAGTGGCGCCCGCGGCCGGCGGTGGGGCGCTGGGTGATCACGACGTTTACGGCATGCGGCGTGTTCATGGGGCTGCTCGGGGTGATGGACCGGATCGCGACGCCCTACAACGACGCGGCCGCGGTGCTGATCACAGGCGGCCCGTTTGACCACCTCGGGCACATGATCGCCTACGCCGCACAGCAGGTCAGCCCGCACGGGCCCAAGGGAATCGCCTCCTATCCGTGGGACTGGCTGGTCGATGCCAAGACGATCGTCTACCTGCGGATCAACCCGTCCCTGCCCGGCGACGGCCTCTACGCGGTTCACCCGGTGGTGAAGTTCCTGGGCTTCATCAGCCCACCGATCCTGGCGCTGGCGTGGCCCGGGGTCGCGTTCGCGGTCTACCGTCTGATCCGCATGCCCAGGCAGGTCGCCGGCGGGACCGCCGGCGCCGCGACCCGGGCGCTGTCGGACCTGGACCTTCCGATCATCGCCGTCAGCTGGTTTCTGGGCACCTGGATTCCGTTCGCGCTGCTGAGCCTGGTCGACCAGCGCACCAGCTACCTCTACTACATGGTGATCGTGATGCCAGGGCTCTACGTGGCGGTCGCCTACCTCGCGTCGTGGGCGTGGCTGCTGCACCGCCGGTGGGTATCGCTGCTGACGATCCTGTTCGCGGTCTCCGTCGTCGTCGCGGCGGTGCTCCTCTACCCGTTCGTGCCGGTCTTCTGAGTCAGCCGGCCAGCCACAGACGTTCGATCTGCGCCGCTACGTCGGCCGCCGAGCGATCGGTCGTGTCGATCTGATGCACGGCGGCGAGCTTGCGCATCCAGGTCAGCTGCCGGCGCGCGTAGTTGCGGGTCCGGCGCTTGGTGGCCTCGACGTCTCCTGCCAGCAGCTCCTCGAAGCCGAGCGCCTTGCGGGCGGTCAGCGATGCCCCGCGCGCGCTCGCCCGGCGGACCTCCTCGACGACGCCGTCGGTGAGCATCTGATCGACCCGCGCGTCGATCCGCCGGTAGAGCCGCTCGCGTTCCATCACCAGACCGACCAGCAGCGTCGGATGACGCATCGCGTCACTCCACAGCTCCGACTGCTCCTGCGGTGGCTCGAGCTCGCCCGCGTCGAGCAGCTCCAGTGACCGGACGATCCGCTGTCGATCGGTCGGCTCGATCTCGGCCGCCGCCCAGGGCGCCCGGCGGGCCAAGATTGCGTGCAAAGCCTGCGGGCCGCGGCTCTCGAGCTCGGTCAGCCAGCGCTCGCGGATCCCGTGCGCGGGAGCGGGACGCAGACTGAGCTCGGTCAGCGCCGCGCGCAGGTAGAGGCCGGTTCCGCCGACGACGATCGGCGTCGCGCCCGCGCTGCGAAGCTCGTCTATCTCCGCGTGGGCGAGCTGCGCATACTGACCGGCACTGAACGTGGCGTCTACCGGCAGGAACGAGAGCAGCCGGTGCTCGAGCAGCGCTCGCTCCCCCGGCGTCGCGGCGCCCGTGAGGATCTCCAGACCGGCATACACCTGAAGCGCGTCGGCGGACACCGCGATCGGCCACTGCCCACGCTCCCGGAGCCGCGCCGCCAGCGCGATCGCAACCGCGGTCTTGCCGACTCCGGTCGGTCCGAACACGGCGATCACCGCTGCGCGTGGCACGGCGGGCAGTATCGTGGAGAGATGACGGTGGCGATAGGCGCCGGCGTATCGACGGACCCGGACCCGCTGGCGGCCGCCGCGGCGGCGGCTCGCGACGCAGCCCGCTCGCTGGGAGATGCGACCGCCGACCTGGCGGTCGTTTTCGCATCGGGCGCCCATCTCGTGGCCCCCGCCGACACGATCGAGCAGATCCACGACGTGCTCGAACCCCAGGCGCTGATCGGCTGCGGCGCCGGCGGCGTGCTCGGCGCCGGACGCGAGTTGGAATCCGGGAGCGCGATTGCGGTCTGGGCCGCGTCACTGGGCGACGGACTGGCACGTCCCTTCCATGCCCAGCTGGAAGACGAAGACGAGGATGCGGTGCTGGCCGGCATGCCCGAATGCCGCCCCGACGGCGCCCTGATGATGCTGTGCGATCCCTATTCGTTCCCGGCTGATGCGGCGCTGGCCGGGCTGGCCGAGCATGTCCCCGGACTGCCCGTGCTGGGCGGCTTGGCGAGCGCCCGCACGCTCGACGGCGACGGTGCCCTGTTCATCGACCACGAGGTGCTCGACCAGGGTGCGGTCGGAGTCGCACTGGACGGGGTGGAGATGCTGCCATGCGTATCGCAAGGCGCGGCGCCGCTCGGGCGCGAGCTGACGATCACCGCCGCCAGCGGCAACATCATCCACGAGCTCGCCGGCCGCCCGGCGCTGCAGACGATCGAGCACGTGATCGGCGAACTATCGCTGCACGACCGAGCGCTGGTGGCCTCAGGTCTGCTGCTGGGGATCGTGATCGACAGCGGCAAGCCCGACTACGAGCAGGGCGACTTCCTCGTGCGCGGGGTGCTGGGCGCCGACTCTGAGACCGGAGCGGTCGCGATCGGAGCCAACGTGGAAACCGGGCAGGTCGTCCGCCTGCACGCCCGCGACGCCCGATCGGCCGACGAAGACCTGCGTCGCGAGCTGCGGCTGAGGGCTGCCGCGATCGGCGGGCAGCCCCCGGCCGGGGCGCTCGTTTTCTCCTGTAACGGCCGCGGACAGCAGATGTTCGGCGCCCGCGACCACGATGCCTCGATGATCGAGCAGGAGCTCGGCGGGGCGCCGTCGGCGGGGTTCTTCGCGGCGGGCGAGATCGGCCCGGTCGGCGGACGTAGCTTCCTGCACGGCTATACGGCGACCGTGGCAGTCTTTCCGGCGTGAGTGAACACGGCGACCGCCCGTCGATCGGCGAGAACGGGTCATTCGCGGGCACCACGGCGCTCCTGACGGGCGCGACCGGCGGGATCGGCCTCGCGATTGCGCGCACGCTCGCCGGCGCGGGAGCACAGCTGATCCTCAGCGGCCGCCGCGCCGATGTGCTCGAGCAACTCAGCCGCGAACTGGGCGCGCGGACGGTCCAGTGTGATCTGGGCTCCCGCGAGGAGGTCGCCTCACTGGGCGAGCAGGCGGTGGCGGCCGGCGTTGCACTGCTGGTTTCAAACGCGGGCCTACCGGCCAGCGGCGAGCTGGTCGATCTCTCGCAGGAGCAGGCCGACCGGATGCTCGAAGTGAACCTGCGGGCCCCGATCGCGCTGGCACGGACGCTCGCGCCGCAGATGATCGCGGCCGGCCAGGGCCATATGGTCTTCGTCTCTTCGCTGATGGGCAAGGCGGCGACGCCCGCAGCGCCGATCTACATCGCCAGCAAGTTCGGCCTGCGCGGGTTCGCGCTCGGCCTGAGGACCGATCTGGCTCGCCACGGCGTCGGCGTCTC
>DASZLC010000016.1:0-24043 GCA_035552615.1 Solirubrobacteraceae bacterium | reverse complement strand
TTCGGATCCTCGTAGCCGTACAGCGCGTCGAGCTCGTTGGCCGTGACCGCCGTGGTCGGGCGGTCGTCGCGACGCAGCGACTGGCCGGTCTGGATCTCCAGCAGCCGGCGCTGGGCGTCGTCGAGCTCGGTCCAGATCTCCTTGACGCGGCGGGCGAAGCGGCTGATGCGGGAAAATAGGGTTCTCATGTGGTGCTCCTCGTCGTTTCGCTATCTACTGAAGGACGACACCCATATTGCGGTAAGCCGGGCAGGCCCACATCGGCAGTTCGCAGCCGCATCGGTGTGAGGACCCCTTAGTTTCAACGGCGCACCCCTTAGGCGCCGGCCCATGACAATACGATCGCTAGCGTGCGCGCCCGGCTGGCGGTGGAGGAATGGAGTCCCGCCCACCCCGGCGAGCCCTCGTGCTCGTCCACGGGCTGGCCACGACGCGCTGGATCTGGGACCTCGTGGCCCCGCTTCTGGCGCAGCGGCGGCGCGTCGTCACGCTCGACGTCGCGGGCTTTGGGGAGTCCGAGCCGGTCGGCGCCGGCTTTGAGCTCGACCGGGTGGCTGAGCGGATCAGCCGGGGGCTGGCCGCCCACGGCGTGCGCGGACCGCTCGATCTCGTCGGGCACTCGTCGGCGCCGGGATCGCGACGACGCTGGCCATGCGTCGCCCGGCCAGCGTGCGGCGGCTGGTGCTCGTGGCGAACCTCGGAGGCGCTGGCCACGATCGGAGAGGGGCGGCTCGCCGCGCTGCTGGCCCAGACGGCGCAGCCGCTCGGGGTGATCTGGGGCCGGGAGGACCGGACCGTGCCGCCCCGCCACGTGACGGCGGTGCGCCGGGTCAGGCCCGACGCCGAGATCGAGCTGCTGGACCACGCCGGCCACGTGCCGATGGTCGAGCGGCCCGAGCAATTCGTCGTCGCGCTAGAGCGCCTGCTCAGCGTGCTAGCGGCGTGAGGCGCGCCGTCAGCAGCTGTCCGACGCTGCGGTCGACGACCGGATCGAGGAAGCCGGCGCCGACGGCCAGGGCGCTCAGGGCCTCGTCGGTGTAGAAGTGGCCGCGGCTCGCCACGGGCTCGGGCGCGGCCGGGGTGCCGCGCAGCTCCGGTGGCGTCGTAAAGACGGCCAGGCGTCCGCCGGGGGCCAGCACGCGACGGCATTCGCCCAGCACCGTGGCGGGGTCGTCGAGAAAGAAGAACACCACCGACATCGCAACGGCTGTGAACGCCGCGTCGGGGAACAGCAGCTGATCGGCGCCGGCCAGTAACACCACGGCGCCCGGCGCGCGCTCGGTGGCCAGCGCGACCATCTCCTCGCTGTGGTCGATGCCCGTCACCACGGCGCCCGTGCCCAGCGCCTCGCGCAGCAGCAGGCCGCCGCCGCAGCCGATCTCCAGCAGCCGATCGGCGGGGCCGAGCGCGAGCGCCGCCAGGATCGCCCGCCGGGCGAAGTCGTGAACGTCCTGCGCCCCGTACACGCGTCGCGCGCGCTCGCCGGCGGGACGGCGGGCGATGCGGTCGATCAGCCACTCCTCGAAGGCCGAGTCGG
The DNA here is from genome assembly GCA_035552615.1 of Solirubrobacteraceae bacterium. Taxonomy (GTDB): domain Bacteria; phylum Actinomycetota; class Thermoleophilia; order Solirubrobacterales; family Solirubrobacteraceae; genus Palsa-465. The sequence continues at coordinate 22,506 of DASZLC010000016.1, read as the reverse complement.
GCAGTCCCGCCGCGTCCCACGCGCCCCGATCGTCATCGCCGAGCCCAAACCGGGTCAGCAGCTCGTACGGGGCTCCGGCGGCGCTCACAAGTTCGCCCCCAGGCGAACTTGCCGGCGAGGACGAAGGCCTCGCCTCACACGCGGACTTCGGGCTCGGATTGGGCGACTCCGCCTTCGGGGCGCGCCAGCGCGGCACCCACTTCGAAGTCCTTGGAGCGGATCAGGAACAGCGTCAGCACGGCAGAGCCGAGGGTGAGGATCGCGCCGATCAGGAACACCTCGTTCAGACCGTGCACGAACGCGGTGCGGGCGGCGTGCTCGGCGAGGGCACGGCCGTGCGGCGGCAGCGAGGCGAACGCGGCGCGCGCGCCGCCACCTTGGGCGACTTGGACGGCCAGGGCGTTCGCCTGGGAGGCCGGGAGGTGCGAGGCGCCACCGGTCAGCAGCGCCACGAGCTTCACCCGCACGGTGTGCGAGAACAACGAGCCGAGCCCGGCGATGCCGGTGGCGATCCCGACCTGGCGGAAGGTCGAGTTGATGCCGCTGGCCATGCCCGAGCGCTGCGGCGGGACGACGCCGATCGCCGTCGAGGCCAGCGGCGGGTTGATCATCCCGACACCCCAGCCGATGACGATGAAGCCGATGATCAGGTGCGTCCAACCGCTGCCGGTGGTCAGCCCGCGCATCAGCAGCAGCCCGACGCCGCACAGCGTCAGGCCGGGCGCGATCAGGAAGCGGATGGGGACGCGGGTGGTCAATCTGCCGGCCAGCGTCGAGGTCATCAGGATCCCGCCCGACATGACGAGGAAGCGCAGGCCGGTCTGCAGCGCGCTGTAGCCGAGGATGTCCTGGAAGTACAGCGTCAGGTACAGGAACAGCGAGAAAACGCCGCCCGACAGCGCGAATGCGGTCAGCGCGCCGCCGCTGAACGTCGGCTTGCGGAACAGACGGAGATCGAACATGGCCCGCTCGCCCTGCAGCACCTCCGCGACCACGAACACGATCATCAGCGCGCCGGCGCCGATCAGGCAGCCCAGGATCTCGGCGGAGCCCCAGCCCTTCTGGTTCCCCTTGATCAGGGCAAACACGAGCGCGCCGAGCGCCCCACTGAACGTGACGAACCCGATCAGATCGGGGCGCTGGGCCCGGGGCGGCTTGGACTCCTCCACTTTCAGCACGCTGATGATCACGCCGAGCACCCCGATCGGGACATTGACGAGGAAGATCCACCGCCACGACAGGCCGGTGGTCAGCGCGCCGCCGATCACGGGGCCGATGGCGACGGCGAGCCCGGTGATCGCGCCCCACGCGCCGAACGCCACGCCGCGCTCGCGGCCCTGGAAGGCGGAGCCGAGCAGCGCCAGCGACGTCGAGAACATCGCGGCTCCGCCGACGCCCTGGGCGCCGCGGGCGAGGTTCAGCATCAGCGGGTCGCTGGAGACACCGGACAACAGCGAGGAACACGTGAAGATGACAAGCCCGATCACAAACAGCAGCCGCCGGCCGAACAGATCGGCCAGCGACCCGGTCGTCAGCAGCAGCGCCGCCAGCGTCAGCGAATACGCGTCGACGACCCACTGCAGGTCGGAGAAGTTCGCCTTCAACGACGACTGGATCGCCGGCAGCGCGACGTTCACGATCGTGACGTCGAGCAGCAGCATGAAGGTGCCGACGCACACGGCGATCAGCGTCCACCACTTACGTTCCATCACGATGGACTCTACCTGTCGTCCGGCTTCGCAAAACTGACACACGTTTCCGTTGGAGCCCGCCTAGCCGTCCGTCTGCAGGGCTTTCCCACCGTGACGAGGTCGACGAGCGTCCCGGCGCCGATCCCTGCGCGGTGCTCAGGCCGCGGCGCGGAGCTCGGCGATCGGCGGCCGCTCGGCGGGACGGCTGACGAGTTCCTCGCCGTCCCCGAACAGAAACAGGTCGGGGAGCGGGCCGTGCAGGCGGCCCTCCTGCTGCAACCGGGCGCTGAGGGCCTGCAGCACGGCGAAGGCCATCGGCCCGAGGTCGCGCAGCGTCTGGTGCGCGTTCTGGCGCACGTCGAGGTCGATCTGGGCGATCGCGTCCAGCCCGACGGCCCGGTAGGTGTCGATCAGCAGCGCGATCTCGACGCCGTAGCCGGTCGTGAACGGCAGGCGCTCCAGCAGCTCGCGGTGGGCGGCCATCTCGCCGGCCAGAGGCTGGCCGATCACCGCCAGCTCCGGGTAAAACAGGTTCAGCAGTGGCCTGGCCGTCAGCTCGGTGACGCGGCCGCCGCCGGCGGGGGCGACGGCGTCGCCGATCCGGAACGGCCGCCGGTAGCAGCCCTTCACGAACGCCAGCCGCGGCTCGCGTACGAGCGGACCGATCAGCCCGCACGCGTAATGGCTCTCGAAGCCGGCCGAGTCGGCGTCGAGGTAGCAGATGATCTCGCCGCGCAGCAGCGGCAGCGCGCGCCACATGGCGTCGCCCTTGCCGAGCACGGGGCCGAACTCGGGCGCCAGGTCAGCCTCGTCGTGGACCTCGGCGCCGAGCCGCCGGGCGATCTCGGGCGTCTCGTCGGAGGAGCCGTCGACGACCAGCACCTGGTCGATGACGCCGGCGTCGATCAGCGGCAGCAGGCGCTCCAGCGTGGGGCCGATCGTCGTCGCCTCGTCGCGGGCCGGAATGCACACCGACACGGTGTGCCGGCGCTCGGCGGCCAGCCACTCGGGCGGGAAGCGCGCGTGGTGGAAGGTGTTGGTGCGCAGCCACGAGCGCGCCCGGATCGACATGCCCACAGCATGCCAGCCCGTCGCGCCGAGGCAATACCATCGCCTGAGTGGAGATTGTCGGCCAGCGCCTTACGCTCCGGTATCCGATCGCCGCGGACGCCCCGGCGCTGCTGGCCCACGGCTCCGACCCCGAGGTCACGCGGTTCTTCTCGTGGGGGCCCTACCGCGCGCTCGACGAGCCGCTGGCCTACATCGATGCCCTGGCCGGCGAGCGCCGCCGCGGCGAGCGGCTCGACCTGGCGATCGTCGATCACCACCACGGGCCGATCGGGATCGTCGGGTTGTCCGAGCTGGCCGTACGCGACCGCCGGGCCGTCGTCGGCACGTGGCTCGGCCGCGCCCACTGGGGCACCGGCGCCAACCGCGCCGCCAAGGCGCTGATCGCGCATCTCGGCTTCGCGGTCCTGGGTCTGGAGCGCCTCGGCGCCTACGCCGATCTCGACAACCCGCGCTCGCAGGCGGCGCTGACCGCGATCGGCTTCCGCCGGGAGGGGCTGTTGCGCCGCTGGCACCGCCACGCCGACCAGGTCCACGACGTGCTCGTGTACTCGTGGCTGCGCGAGGAGTGGGCCGGCTCCGCGCTGGCCGCGGCGCCGGCGCGCGTCCTCGGCGATCCGCCGGCCGCGTTTGCCGTGGCGGCGTCCTTCACGCCGCTCGCCCAGCCGACGGCGTAGCGTTCCCCGCGCACGTGCGCTGCGCCTGTATCGACATCGGGTCCAATACCACGCGGCTGCTCGTTGCCGAGTGCGCCGCGGGCGAGCTGCGCGAGCTTCACCAGGAACGCGCCTTCACGCGGATCGGCCGAGCCCTGACCGACGCGGGCGCGATCGCCGCCGAGAAGATCGACGAGGTGGCGATCGTCGTCGCCCGCCAACTGGCGATCGCGCGCGCGCTTGGAGCCACGGAGGTTCGAGCGGTCGCCACCGCCTCGGTGCGCCGCGCCAGCAACAGCGCCGCGCTCGCCGTCGCGATCGCGGGCAGCTGCGCGCTGACGGTCCAGGTCCTGTCCGAGCAGGAGGAGGCGCGGCTGGCCTTCGTCGGCGCTGGACGCGCGCTCTCCGCCGGCGGCGGCGAGCTCGGCGTCGTCGACGTCGGCGGCGGATCGACCGAGCTGGCGGTCGGCACGCCCCCCGACCGGGTGCGCTGGTCGGCCTCGCTGCCGGTCGGCTCCGGGAACCTGACCGACCGCTTCCTCACCCGCGATCCGCCCAACGCGGCGGAGCTGGCCGACGCGCAGGCGTTCGTCGCGGCCGAGCTGGCCGCCGTGGCCGTCTCGCCGCCGGCTCGCGCCGTGGCCGTCGGCGGCAGCGCAACGTCGCTCAGCTGGCTGACCGGCGGGGCGCTCGGCGGCGAGGCGCTCGCGCGGGCGCTGGCCCAGCTGACCCGGTCACCGGCGCTCGCCGTCGCGGCGCAGACCGGGCTTGACCCCGAGCGCGTGCGGTTGCTGCCCGCCGGCCTGGTGATCCTCCAGGCCGTCGGCGAACGTCTCGGCGTCCCGCTGGCGGTCGGCCGCGGCGGGATCCGCGAGGCGATTGTCCTGGAGATCGCCGCGGGGCGCTAGTTACCAGCCGCCGCGCCAGTCGGCGTTGGCGGCGCGCCGCTTGGCGGCGTCCACCCGGGCGTGCTTGCGCCTGTCGAGTCGCCACTGCAGCAGCGAGAACACGATGATGACCACCGGGAAGAAGCCGATCACGATGAACATCGAGTTCGTGATCACCTTGTCGTTCGTCTCGCCGTACCAGCCCTCGCCGCCGTCGTCGCGCGCGAACGCCATCGGCGCGACCGTCAGCATCGTGATGACGAACACGAGCAGGAACGTCATGATCCGCAGGCGGTTGAGGCGGCGCATCGGCGGAAATCCTACCCCAGAACGCCGACAGCGGTCATCGCCGCGAGCGCGTCGAGCAGCGCCGGGTTATACGCCGCCGGCTTGCTCGTCACTTCCAGGTGGGTGATCGGCGCCTCGAACACCTGCGCGTTCAACGCCTGGGCCAGCTCGCGCTGCTTGCGCGGCGGGACCGCCTCGTCCCTGGTGGTCACCACGACGGCGGCGGGGAGCTTCACCCGGCCGAGCCATGGGCGCGAATCGAAGCGACCGAGCTCGCGGCCCGCCTCGGCGAGGTCGCGGGCGCTGTGGCGGGTGATCTCCGACATCAGCCAGGCCGTCGTCGGCGTCTGGGGGAGGCCCACCTTCTTGAAGCCGCGGCGCAGCACTGGCCGCGGGGCCACCGATAACCCGATCGAGACCAGGCCCATCGCCTTCCAGGTCCGGCGCAGTTGCGGCTCCTGCCAGTGCTGGCAGGTGCCGCTGAGGACGATCGCCGAGGCGACGTCGGGGTGGTCCCGCGCGAGCAGCTGGGCGATCGCGCCACCCATCGAGTAGCCGACGACGATCGCCGGGGCGGCGCCCGTCTCGCGCAGCACCGCCGCCGCGTCGGCGGCGCAGTCGACGAGCCGGAACGCCTCCAGCGCCCGCAGCCCGCGCCCGTGGCCGCGGTGGTCGATCGCCAGTACGCGGTAGCCGCCCGCGATCAGCGCGTCGTAGGCGCCGAGCCAGTTCATGTCGGCGCTGGCGAACCAGCCGTGCAGCAGCAGCACCGTGGCGCCGTCCCCGCCGGAGTCCCGCAGGAAGAACTCGCCCCGGCCGGGAACGGTGACGGTCCGGGCGGGCGGGAACGGGACCGGCGGCACGGGGGGCTCGGTGTCGCGTCGCATCGGGCGGATCCTACGGACTGTGCTGAGCGCTGGCGCGCGCTCGCTCCAGGACCCGCAGCGTAGCCACCGCATCGCCGGGGTCGACCGGAACCGGCCCGGCGCCCCGCAGGGCCTGCTCCCAGAGCGCGTAGAAGCGAGGCCAGTCGCCGGGCACGCCGATCGGGATGCTCGTCTCGCCGCTCACCAGCCGCCCGCGCTGGAACGGCTCCGTGCCCCAGTCCGGCGTCGTGTCCGGCCGCCGGCCGGCCCGGAGCGCGTCCTCCTGGGAGTCGAGCGCGGTGGCCACGTACGCGGCCTCGGTCCCGAGCACGCGCAGGCGAGGACCCGGAGCGGCGGTGAGGGCCGAGGCGTGCAGATGGCTGATCACGCCGGTCTCGTGCGTGAGGGCGAGGAACGCGTCATCGTCGGCCGCGGTGCCGCGCCGCGCGGCGATCTCGGCGTAGACGTGGCTGACAGGGCCGAACAGGTGGAGCGCCTGGTCGACGAGATGGGTGCCGAGGTCGAGCAGCAGCCCACCGCCCCGCTCGGGCGGCTGCGCCTGACGCCAGACGGTCGGGTCGGCCGCCGGACGCCAGCGCTCAAAGCGCGACTCGTAGCGCAGCACGGCGCCGAGCGCGCCCTGCTCGATCAGCGTGGCCAGCGTCAGCTGGTCGGAGTCCCAGCGGCGGTTGTGGAAGGCGGTGAGCGCCACGCCCGCCTGCTCGGCGCGGTCCACCACCGCCTGCGCCTGCGCCGCCGAGATGGCCAGCGGCTTGTCGACGACGACCGGCAGCCCGCGGGCGATCGCCGCCTCGGCGAGCGCGGCATGACTGTCGTTGGGGGTGGCGACGACGACGAAATCCACGTCGTCGCGCCCCCACAGCGCCTCGGCGTGGTCCACCACGACGACACCGGGATGCTCGTCCAGCGCCGCGGCGCGACGCTGGCCGTCGGAAGTCACGACGATCCCGACGGCGAGGCCGGGGGTGGTGGCGATCAGCGGGGAGTGGATCCACCGCCCCGCCAGGCCGTAGCCGAGGATCGCCGCGCGCAAGTCAGCAGGCATCGCTCCTACCATGGTTCCAAATGGCGGTCGTGATCGCATCGGACATCGGGAAGGACATCGCGGGCGAGCCGCTGCTGCGCGGCATCTCGTTCAAGCTCGAGCGCAAGGACCGGATGACCCTGTCGGGCCGTAATGGCGCCGGCAAGACGACGCTGCTGCGGATGCTGGCCGGCCAGGCCGGCGTCGACGTCGGCGAGCTCGTGTTCGCGAAGGGCGCGAAGGTGGCGCTGCACGACCAGCGCCCAACGACCACCGTCGGGCCGTCCGGGCCCTCCGGCGGTGCCCATCGCGGCCTGTCGCTCCGCGACTACGTCCTCAGCGGCGCGCCCGAGCTCGTGGCGATCGAGGGCGAGCTGACGTCGCTGGAGCAGGCGATGGCGGGCGGAGCGCACGACGAAGCGACGCTCGGCCGCTACGCCGAGGCACAGGCCGCACTGGAGCTGGCCGGCGGCTACACGTGGCGCGAGCGGGCGCTGTCGACGCTCCACGGCCTCGGCTTCCGCGACGGGAACGACCTCGACCGCTCCCTGCAGACGTTCTCCGGCGGCGAGCTGACGCGCGCCTCGCTCGGCCGCGCGCTGGCCGGCGCGCCGGACCTGCTGCTCCTCGACGAGCCCACCAACCACCTCGATATCGAGTCGCTGGAGTGGCTGGAGCAGCACCTGGTGTCGCTCGACGCCGCGGTCGTCCTCGTCGCCCACGACCGGTGGTTCCTGGAGGCCGTCGGCACCTCGGTGCTGGAGCTGGAGGCCGGGCGGGGCAAGTTCTTCGACGGCACGTGGCACGCCTGGCGCAAGGAGAAGGCGGCGCGCGAGCTGGCGCTGGGGCGCGCGATCGAGCGCCAGCAGGCCGAGATCGCGAAGCTGGAGCGGTTCGTCACCCGGTTCCGCGCCGGCACCAGGGCCCGTCAGGCCCAATCCCGGGCCAAGCGCTTGGACAAAATCGATCGAATTAGTGCTGAGAAGCGCGACGGCGCCGGGCTGGAGTTCGCCTTCAAGCCGCCGGAGCGCAGCGGACGCGTCGTGTTCGAGCTGGAGCACTCCGACGTGCGGGTCGGCGCTCGGGCGCTGCTGCGCGACGCCGAGCTGTGGCTGGAGCGCGGCGAGCACGTCTCGCTGGTCGGCCCCAACGGCTCCGGCAAGACGACCCTGATCGAGACGCTCGGGGGACGGCGCGCGTTCGCCGACGCGGGGGAGGGGCAGCGCGACGCGAAGGGCCTCGCCGTGAAATCGGCTGGCGCCGATTCCATTGGAGGTTCGCCCAGGGGGCGAACCTCCGGGGACGTTTCGACCGGGCCGATCGTCACCGGGAAGCTGCGCACGGGCCACAACGTGAAGATCGGCTTCCTCTCCCAGCACGCCGAGGAGCTGAGCGCCGGCCACGCCCGCACCGTGGTCGAGGCCTGCCAGCACCACACGAGGCTGACGCCGGGCAACGCCCGCGCGCTGCTCGGGCGCTTCCTGTTCAGCGGCGAGGACGCCGAGAAGCCGCTGGAGGGTCTGTCCGGTGGCGAGCGACGGCGCCTGTCGCTGGCGATCCTGGTCAGCTCTGGCGCCAACGTCCTGATCCTCGACGAGCCGACCAACCACCTGGACCTGGAGAGCCGCGAGGCACTGGAGGACGCGCTCGGTGCGTTCGAGGGGTCGCTGCTGCTCGTCTCGCACGACCGGGCCCTGCTCGACGCGGTGGGGACGCGCACGGTCTCGTTTGAAGATGCGTCGCTGCGCAGCTACACCGGTGGCTGGCCGGAGTACCTGCGCGTGCGGGCCGAGCGCGAGGCGAAGCCCCCGGCGGCAGCCGTGAAGCCCTCGAAACCATCGCGCTCGCCGGGCGCCGAGAAGCCGAAGCGCACACCGCCGGCCAAGCGAACGAACGGCTCCGAGCGCAAGCTGGAGACGCAGATCGAGGCCGCGGAGGCGGCGCTGGCGGCCTTGGAGGACGAGCTGGCCGGTCCGAGCGCATGGTCGACGCCGGCCAAGAGCGCCGACTCCACCGAGCGCCACAGCCAGGCCAAACAGGCCGTCGAGGACCTCTACGCCGAGCTGGAGCGGATCGCCGGGTGACCCGGCCGAATCTGATCCGACCGTCCGCCGCGGCCCTACACTTGAGGCAGAGATGGCGATCGCCCACCAGAGCGACGGCTCGCCGATCCGGATCGCGCTGATCGACGACGACAGCGGTCTGATGACCGTTCTGGAGCGGCGTTTCGCGGCGCTCGGGTGGCACTGGGAGCAGCTCGGGTATGCCGCCCGCCAGGACCAGCTCGCGGCGATGCGCCTGCACGCGCTGATCTTGAACCCCGGGCTCACCGGGCTGGAGTACGTGGAGCGGATCGCCCTGGCCCTGCCCGGATTGGCGCTGCTCGTCTGCGCCGGCACGGCGCCGGTGGCCGATCGCGTCCGCGGGCTGCGCGGCGGCGCCGATGACTGGATCACGAAGCCATGCCATCCCGAGGAGCTGGTCGCCCGCGTCCAGGCGGTGCTGCGGCGCCGCCGGGTCGGAGACGTCCCACTGGAGGAGGCGACGATCCACGCCGGCGAGCTGGCCATCCGGCCCGACCGCTTCGACGCCTACGCCGGCAGCGCCGCCGCCGGGCTGAGCCGCAAGGAGTACGGGCTGCTGGCCCAGCTGGCGATGGCCGACGGCCGCGTGCTGGAGCGCGAGGAGATCTACCAGCGCGTGTGGGGATACACGATGGTCCGCGGCGATCGCTCGGTCGACGTGTTCGTGCGCAAGCTCAGGCAGAAGCTGACGGCGATCTCGCCAGGCTGGCGCTACGTCCACACGCACTTCGGCGTCGGGTACCGGTTCGCCGCCGAGCCCGAGCTGCCCGCGGGGGCAACATCGGCTCTGGACATCGCGCCGCCGGCCACGGCCCCGGCTCCGGCTCCGGCTCCGGCCAGCGCACCGCCGGTAAGCACCCTCGACGGCGAGTACGCTTATTACGGCGAGCGATGAGCCTGAAGAACATCAACCCCAACGTCCGCAACGTCGTGATCATCCTGGCGATCGCCGCGCTGGTCGTGGCCATCCCCGGCGGCGGCACCGGCGCCAACACCGCGATCTCGGCCGTCTCGCTCTTCTTCCTCGGGACGTTCGGCTACATCGGCACCCGGCTGTATCGCGAGCACCGCGTCAGGATCTACTCGCTCGGCGACGCCCGCCGCGCCATCGTCTACGTCGCCGCCGGCGTCGCCACCGTCGTCATCTCGGCCACCCACGGCATGCTCTCGACCGGCGTCGGGACGATTGCCTGGGTCGTGCTGCTCGGCGCTTGCGCCTACGCCGCGTTCGTCGTCATCTGGGCCCAGCGCCAGTACTGACGGCTCAGCTCAGCTGAGCTCTGAACATCCGCGCTTCGAACTCCTCGAGCTTGGCCACCGCGACGACGACCTCGCACTCGTCGCACCGCGCGACCTTCCGCCGGTACTGCTCCAGCGTGACCTCGGCGTGGCAGTCATGGCACCGGAGCACCCCGTCGTGCTTGTCGAAGGAGAAATCCATCGCCGATCGGAGTGCAGCAAGCTCGGGCGGCCTCTGCCGTGGCCCGCTGGCCAAAGTTCAGCCCGCGCGCTTATCCGTGCAGCAGGAGCAGGCCTCGGTCCCATAGTCTTGGCCGGTGTCATCGCCCCTGCTGTCGGGTGAAGCGGTCGGTGTGCCGCTGCGCGGTGAGCTTCGGTACGGCTTTGAGCTGGCCCGACTGACCCTGGATCCCGCGTTCCTGCGCCCCCGACGTCAGCGTGACGCCCCGCCGGTGCTGCTCGTGCCGGGCTTCATGGCCGGCGATCGGTCGCTGGCGGCGCTCAGGGGTTGGCTGCGCCGCCGCGGCTCGCGCACGGCCGCGGCGGGGATTCGGCTGAACGTCGACTGCGCCGAGCAGGTCGTCAGGGGTGTGGAGGCCCGTCTGCGGCGGCTGGCCACGCGCGCCGACCGGCGTGTGCTGGTGATCGGGCAGAGCCGCGGCGGGGAGCTGGCCCGGGTGCTCGCCTATCGCAACCCGGACGCGGTGAGCACGCTGGTGATGCTCGGCTCCCCGGTGCTCGATCCGCTCGACGTCGGACCGGCGGTGTTGAGTGCCGTGCGCTCGGTGGCGCGGCTGGGCGACCTCGGCGTGCCCGGCCTGTTCTCCACCCGGTGCGCGGACGGTGAGTGCTGCGCCGCCTTCCGCGAGGATCTGCGAGCCCCGCTGCCGACGGACATCCGGGCGGTGTCGATCTACTCGCGCAGCGATGGGATCGTGTCGTGGCGAGCGTGCCTCGATCCCGGTGCCCGGCATGTCGAGGTCGACTCCAGCCACACCGGCATGTCGGTCAACCGCGCCGTCTACAAGGTGCTCGCGGAGATCCTGGAGGAGGAGTAGCGATGGAGTCGATGAGCCCGATGGACGCGTCGTTCCTGCACATCGAGGGGCCCAACAACCCGATGCACATCGGGGGAGTGAGCATCTTCGAAGGGCCAGCGCCCGCGATCGAGCGTCTCGAGGCGATGGTCGCCGGAAAGCTCGACACGGTCCCCCGCTACCGGCAGAAGGTGCGCTTCGTTCCGCTTGACCTGGGGCGGCCGGTGTGGGTTGACGACCCGTACTTCAACCTCGGCTATCACCTGCGTCACAGCGCGCTGCCGCCGCCGGGCAGCGAGGCGATTCTTCGCCGGACGGCAGCTCGCATCTTCGCTCAGCACCTGGATCGCAGAAAGCCCCTGTGGGAGATCTGGATGCTCGAGGGATTGAGCGAGAACCGCTGGGCACTCCTGTCGAAGGTGCACCACTGCATGGTCGACGGCGTGTCCGCCACGGATCTGATGACCGTCATGTTCGACGACGGCTCGGCGACCGAGACGGCGCGTCCGTGGCAGCCAGCGCCCGAGCCCGGGCGTGTCGAGCTGCTCGTTCGGAGCGTCGGCCGCCAGGCCGTGAGCCCGTCCGAGCAGCTGCGGACGGTACGCGCCGCGCTGCGGCGACCGCGGGAAACGCTTGGCCAGGCCCGAGACCTGGTGCGCGGCATGACATCGGCGGCCGGACTGCTTCGCCCGCTCGGCTCCTCCTCACTCGTCGGCCCGGTCGGTCCCCACCGCAGCTGGACCTGCGCCCGCCTTCATTTGAGCGATGTCAAGGCGATCCGGGCGACGCTCGGTGGCACCGTCAACGACGTCGTCCTGACGATCGTCGCCGGAGGTCTGCGTGACCTGCTCACCTCGCGCGGCGAGGACGTCGCGGACCGCGCGATCCGTGCGCTCGTGCCGGTGTCCGTTCGACATCCCGGGGAGCAGGGCGTCTACAACAATCGCGTCTCGGCAATGTTCGCGGAGCTCCCGGTGGGCATCGTTGATCCGGTCGCGAGACTGGAGGCCGTGCGCGTTCAGATGGACGGCCTGAAGCAGTCAAAGCAAGCCGTCGCGGGCGACACGCTCACATCGCTGTCCGGGTTCGCGCCGCCGCTGCTGCTGGCGCTCGGAGGGCGGGCGGCCGCCCGCTCGCCGACACTGGGGGTGCACACGGGGATCACGAACGTGCCCGGACCGCAGCAGCCTCTGCAGACGCTCGGGCGGCGCCTGCTCGAATCGTTCCCGTTCGTCCCGCTGATCGGCAGCGTTCGGATCTCGATCGCCATCTTCTCCTACAACGGCGGCCTGTACTTCGGTATCACCGCTGACTACGACAGCTCCGATGACATCGAGGTGTTGAGCGCCGGTGTGGAGAGCTCGATGGTGCAACTGCGCGAAGCCGCCCACGGCGCCGGGTCGGAGAGCGTGCTCAGCCGCCCGGCGGGGAGCTGAGCGTGACGGGGATCCCATTCAGCACGGCGTTGCCCGACGGCGCGTCGATCGCCAGCTCGTCGGAGAGGATGTTGCTGTTCACCCCGGCGTGGGCGGCGGCGACGCGGGTGCGGGCACCGGCGGCCGAGTGACCCCAGCCGTGCGGGAGGCTGACGACGCCGGGCATGATCGTGTCGGTCAGCTCGACCTCGGCCGTGACCGATCCGGCGCGTGAGCGGAGGATCGCGTCGCCGCCGTCGGCCAGCCCATGGCGCTCGGCGTCCCGGGGGTGGACGTGCAGCGTGCAGCGCTGCGGGCCGCGCACGAGCAGCGGCAGGTTGTGCATCCACGAGTTGTTGGAGCGCAGCTGACGGCGGCCGATCAGCACGAGCTCGGGCGGCTTGCGCCCCAGTGACGCGCGCAGCCGCTCGACGTCGGCGAGCAGCGCCTCCGGGGCGAGCTCGACCCGGCCGCTCGGCGTCCGCAGCGCGCCGGGCAGCCGCGGGCGCAGCGGCCCGAGGTCGACCCCGTGCGGTGAGCGCTCCAGGAGATCGAGGGTCAGGCCGTCCGGGTGCGCGCCGAAGCCGTCGCCGTACGGTCCCGTGCGGAGCATCAGGTCGAGGAGGCGCTCGGGTCCGACGCGCGGCTCCAAAGCCGCCATCAGCTCCTCGGTGCTGCGACCGGCGACGCGCGAACCCGGCGTGCTCAGCTCGCGCTCCACAAGCGTGCGCGCAACCCCGGCGTCGAAGACCTCCAGGTCGGCGTGGGGCCCGAGCCCCGCGGCGATCGCGGCCAGCCGGAGAATCGTCATCCATTCGTCGGGCATCCCCGGCTCGGCTCGGAGTGCCGGGGGAGAATAATTCGCGACGTTGCGCACCGCGAACTGGTAGAGCGCCAGGTCATAGTGCGGGCGGCGCAGCGGCGAGGGCGCGGGGAGGATCACGTCGGCGTGGCGGCTCGTCTCGTTGACGTAGATGTCGAGCGAGACCATGAAGTCGAGCTGAGGCAGCGCGGCGTCGAGACGATCGCTGTTCGGTGTCGACAGCACCGGGTTGCCGCAGACCGAGATCAGGGCGCGGATCCGGCCGGGCCCGGGCGTGTCGATCTCCTCGGCCAGGCACGACACCGGGAGCTCGCCGAGCACCTCGGGCAGGGTGCGGACGCGGCTCTGCCATCGCCCGGTCCTGACGCCGCGCCCGACGCCGGGAGGGCCGGCGGCGTTGGCCGCGCCGGCGGCGGCCAGTGGAAACATGGCGCCGCCCTCGCGATCGAGGTTGCCGGTCAGCGCGTTCAGCACGTCGACGAGCCAGCTGGCGAGCGTCCCGTACTCCTGCGTGCAGGTGCCGATGCGGCCGTAGACGGCGGCGCGCGGAGCGGCGGCCAGCTCGCGGGCGATCCGGCGGATCTCCTGCGCCTCGATCCCGGTGACCGGAGCGACGGCCTCCGGGGTGAACGGCTCGGACAAGCGGCCGACGTCCTGCACGCCGTTCAGCAGCGGGCTGAGATGCTCGCCCGGATCGGCGAGGCCCTCCTCGAACAGCACGTGGGTCAGCGCGAACAGCAGCGGCGCATCGGTGCCGGGGCGGATGAAGTGGTGCTCGTCGGCCTCCGCCGCGGTGCGGCTGCGGCGCGGGTCGATCACGACCAGCTTGCCGCCCCGAGCGCGGAGCGCCCGCAGGCGGCCGCGCATGTCCGGCGCCGTCATCAGGCTGCCGTTCGAGGCCAGCGGGTTGGCGCCGAGCACGAGCAGGTGGTCGGTGCGGTCGACGTCCGGAACCGGGACGGTCGTGGCGCCGCCGAACATCAGCCCGGAGGCGAGCTGCTTGGGCCACTGGTCGACGGTGCTGGCCGAGTACATGTTGCGCGTGCCGAGCGCCTTCGCCAGCACCCGCCCGTACAGCATGTTCTCCAGCAGGTGGGCGTTGGGGTTGCCGAGGTACATCGCGACGGCGTTGCGGTCCTCGGCCAGGATCGGACCCAGGCGCGCGTCGATCAGCGCGAACGCGTCGTCCCAGCTCGCCTCGTGCAGCTCGCCGTCCGCCCCGCGGATCAGGGGTGTGCGGAGGCGGTCGGGATCGTCGTGCAACTCGCCGATGGCCGCGCCCTTCGGGCAGATGAAGCCGCGGCTGAAGACGTCGTCCCGATCGCCGCGCACCGATGCCACCGCGTCGCCGTCGAGCTCGATGCGCAGCCCGCAGGTGGCCTCGCAGAGCGGACACGTGCGAAACACGGTGCGGTCGCCGGTGGCTGGCATGGCCGGGCCGAAGCTTATCCTTCGGTCGGGTGAAACGGGCAAACACGAGACGGCCCGCACGGCGGCGTGGGATCGCGGCCGAGCTGAAGGAGCTGACGCGACTTGGCGAGTCCGAGCGCGACGAGACGGGCGAGGTCTCGCGCGTCGAGGCGGACTCCGGGGTGACCACCGACCTGCCGCGGATCGCCGAGGACTCGGGCGTGACGACCGAGGTGCCGCGGGTGGCGGGGGCCGATCCGGCCCGCAGCGAGCCGCGCGTCCGCCCGCCGCGCGCGTCCGGGCGCGGCGTCGAGCGCGTCGCCGACGTGCTGCTGCTGGCCGCCGCCGCCACGCTGGCGATCTCGCTGTTCCTCCCGTGGAGCCACCAGTTCTCGGCCTCGCTGCTGGCGCGGTACGGCTCCTCGCCGATGCTGGCCGGGGTGGCGCGCAACCCCGACGCCTGGCAGGTCTACTCGATCGTCGACGTGCTCCTGGCGCTGCTCGCGGCCGCGCTCGTCCTCGGCGCGCTGGCCGGCGGGCGCACGCCGCGGCTGGTGCTGAGCGGCTTCGTGCTGGTGGCGCTCGCCTTCACCGTTCACGCGCTGAACGTTGCCCCGACGAACGGCGCCAACATCGTCAACACCTCCGTCAGCCCGGCGACGTACCTGCCCAACTCCCCCCAGCCGGGCAGCGGCGAGGACGTGGCCGTGGTGGCGCTGGGACTCGCCGTGGCCGGGCTCGCGCTGTCGGTCCGCGGCACCGCCTGAACGGCGCGACGGGCGTCCTATCCTCGGATTGGCATGTCCGTCGTCGCCGCCGAGAACCGCCGTGAGCTGCCCGATGCCCCGGGCGTGTACGTGTTCCACGACAAGAACGGCAAGGTGATCTACGTCGGCAAGGCGATCTCCATCCGCAAGCGGGTGGCGTCGCACTTCTCCAACCCGTCGACGCGCGCTGGTCACGACCTGCTGCCGATGATCGATCGCATCGAGGCGCTCGTCGTCCACACCGAGGCCGAGGCGCTGCTCGTGGAGCAGAACTTCATCAAGCAGTACAAGCCGCGCTTCAACATCCGCCTGCGCGACGACAAGTCCTACCCGTACATCGCGATCTCGCTCGACGAGGACTTCCCGCGGGTGTACTTCACCCGCGAGCGCCACCGCCGCGACCGCGCCTACTTCGGGCCGTTCAGCAACGCCAAGCGCGTCCGCTCCACGCTCGAGGTGCTCGGCAAGGTGTTCATGTTCCGCTCCTGCGAGGGGCCCGAGCCGGGGCGGCGCAGCGGCTCGCCATGCCTCGACTACTACATCAAGCGCTGCGAGGCGCCGTGCGTCGGCTACATCAGCAAGGAGGAGTACCGCGCCGGCATCGACGGCGTGATCGCGTTCCTGTCGGGCCGTTACAAGGAGATCGAGCGCAAGCTCGACTACGAGATGCGCCTCGCCGCCGCCGAGCAGCGCTACGAGGACGCCGCGCGCGAGCGCAACCGGCTGCGCGCCGTGCGCTCGCTGCTGGAGCGCCAACGGGTGGCCAGCGAGGGGGCGGGGACGCTCGACGCGGTGGCCGTCGCCGTGGACTCCGCCGCCGGCGAAGCCAACGCCCAGGTTTTCCAGGTCCGCGACGGCGTGCTGGCCGACCGCCAGAGCTTCTACCTCGACAACGCCGCCGACGGCGACATCGCCGAGGTCGCCGAGGCGTTCATCCTGCAGTACTACGCCAGCTCGATGATGGTGCCGCCGCTGCTCATCGTCCAGCGCTCGGTGGGGGACGCGCCGGCTCTGGCCGAGGCTCTGGCGGAGCGCCGCGGCGCGGCGGTCGAGATCCGGGCCCCGGAGCGGGGCGATAAGCGCCGCATCCTGGAGCTGGCGGAGCGCAACGCGCGGCTCGCCCTCGACCAGGAGAAGCTCCGCTCCGAGCGCCGACGCCAGCAGCGCGTCGAGGCGCTCGACGGCCTCCAGCAGGCGCTCGGGCTCGACAGCATCCCCCTGCGGATCGAGTGCTTCGACATCTCGACGCTGATGGGCACCAACACGGTCGCCTCGATGGTCGTGTTCGAAGGCGGGGCGCCGAAGAAGTCCGACTACCGCCGCTTCAAGGTGCTCAGCGACGATGCCTCTGGCGACTTCCTCGACGACTTCGCGGCGATGGAGCAGGTGCTGGGCCGGCGGCTGGCCCGCTGGGAACAGCAGCACGACGTCTCGCCGCACGACCGCGATTACGACGCGAGCTTTGCCGCCCTGCCGAGCCTGGTGGTGATCGACGGCGGCAAGGGCCAGCTGGCTGCGGGACTGCGCGCACTGCAGGGATTCCGCGACCGCGGCGTCGTCGTGATCTCGCTGGCCAAGCGGATCGAGGAGGTGTTCATCCCCGGTCGGGCCGAGCCGTTGCTCCTCGCCCACGACACGCCGGAGCTGCAGCTGCTGCAGCGGGTTCGCGACGAGGCGCACCGGTTCGCCATCACGCACCATCGCATCCGCCGCGACCGTGCCATGACCGCCTCGATCCTCGACGAGCTGCCGGGCGTCGGACCGGCGCGCAAGCGCGCGCTGCTAGCCCATTTCGGCTCGCCCGACGCGATCGTCTCGGCCAGCCGCGAGGAACTGGAGGCGGTGCCGGGGATTCCGGGCAAGGTCGCCCGCGAGCTGCACCGCGAGCTCCACCGAACCGGGGTCTAATTCGACAGCATGACGGCGCTCGCCGCGGGCACCGAGATCTGGTAAGCGCCGAGCGCGCCCGGCTGCACCGTCCCGGTGTGCTTGGTCCCGGCCAGCGTGGGCGTCCTCGTGCCGGCGGCGAAGCTCTGGCCGCCGATCGTCACGCCGCTCGTGGCGGTGGCGCTCGGAGCGCTCATCGCCAGCGAGGTGAGCGGAGCATGGGTGCCGGGAATGCTCAGGTTCAGCAGGTACGGGCTGGTCGTGTCCTTGTTGAGCACCACCACGTTGAGATGGCCTGACGGCGTCCGCACGGCCCACACCTTCAGTAGGCCGTTCGTGCCGTTGACGCTCAGCAGCCGCGAGCCCGGCGGGTCGGCGTCGGCGAACATCAACATCCCGTAGTAATCGGGGCGGACGTCGGCGCTCCACACGCCGGCATGGCTTTCAGAGAACGCGAACGGCTCGTAGGCCGCCTTCGGCAGGGTGTGGATGTTGACGCCGTCGACTTCGACCGAGGCCATGTTGAACAGCGTGTCGAGCATCCACAGGGCCGAGGCGAAGGTGTCGCTGACGCCGGCCTTACCGGTGCAGGCCGCCGAGTTCAGCTCGTCGAGGCGGAACGGAACGCCCGCCGCGTGCGCATCGGCGACGTACGGCGCGATCGCGGCGGCCTGGCCGGCCGACGAGGTGTCGGCCAGCAGGTTCGGGATCGACGCGTAGTCGGAGGCGGCGGTGTTGGTCTCGCATCCGCGCAGCGGGTAGCGGTGGAAGGTGACGTAGGCGAGGTGGCGATTCTCACTCGACAGGAAGGTGGGCAGGTTGACCAGCCAGTTCAGCGACGAGAACGCCGGGCCGGCCAGGGGCACGTCCGGGGGCAGCACGGCGTCCCACTGCGTGAACTGCGAGAGGTAGTCGGCGAAGCTGTACGTCGGCGGGCGGCCGGAGAACGCCTGGTGGATGCGGTTGCCGTACCAGATGAACTGGCCGTACAGGTCGGGCTCGTTGCCGATCTCCATCGCGGCGATGTGGCTCAACCCGACGCCCTGGATGATCGCCCGCGCCTCGGCGGCGGTCAGTGCCGGCCGGTTGGCTTCGAGGTTGAGGCCCATGATCAGCTTCGCCGACAGGTCGGAGGCCAGGGCCTGGGTGACCCGCAGCCAGCCCTTCGTCAGCGCGTAGTTGAGACCGCCGGGCGGGATCACGCCGGGCATCGGCCACCAGGTGTCGTCGCTGCTGTTGCCGCCGATCCGCAGGACCGGCGACTGCCCGGGGTTCAGCAGCCGGATCAGTCCCAGCAGCATCGGATTGATGGCGTCGGGGTCGCGGCCTGTGTACTCGTGCAGCGCGGAGTACTCAAACGAGAAGCCGAGATAGCCCGACGGCAGCGGTTGGCTGACCGCATTGCCGGTGATGCTCGCCGTGGCGAGCGGGAGCACCGGCAGAGCGTAGGCGTCGTGAGCGCGAACGGCCGGATGCGGCGATTTCGATGTGGCGGCGGACGCGGCGACCGGCATCAGGCAGGTGCTCGCGAGCATCACTACCGCGAGCAGCGCAGCTCGCCCTGGACGGGTGGGCACGCGCGCATGGTGGCACACGGTCGGCCTCGGGCGCGTCGTTTCGCCGCGTGACCCGTCAAGCTGTGCGGAGCATGCCCACGCGTTCCGAAGAGCCGTCGGACGACGAAGCCGGGGAACTCGTCGACGATCCCGACGCCCGCTCGGCGTTGACCGATCTCGTGGTGATCACCGGGTTCTCGGGGGCCGGCAAGTCGACGGCGATGGCGGTGTTCGAGGACGACGGCTACTTCTGCGTCGACAACCTGCCGTCGGAGATGATCCGCTCGCTCGTGGAGCTGTTCATGCACGCCGGCTCCAAGGTGGCGCGGGCGGCCGTCGTCTCCGACGTCCGCTCGCGGACCTACTTCGAGGGGCTCGCCAAGATCCTCGATGATCTACGGGCCAGCGGCGTCGCGCATCGCGTCCTGTTCCTGGAGGCGAGCGAGCTGACCCTGCTGACGCGCTACAAGGAGACGCGCCGGCGCCATCCGCTGGCCCCGAGCGGCAGCGTCGCCGAGGGGATCGCCGGCGAGCGAGCGCTGCTGGCGCCGCTGCGCGCCCGGGCCGACGTCGTGATCCAGACCGACGGCCTGACCGCCGCCGAGCTGCGCCGCAAGCTCGTCGATGAGCTGCTGCCGACGGCCAATCCGGGTCGAATGGCCGTCACCTTCGAGACCTTTGGCTTCAAGTACAGCCCGGTGCGCGATCCCGATCTGATGTTCGACGTGCGTTTCCTGCCGAACCCGCACTACGAACTCGACCTGCGACCGCTCACGGGGCGCGATCCATCGGTGGTGGAGTACATCAATCGTGACGGCGCGCTCGACACCTTCTACGACCACCTCCTCCCGCTGCTCGACTACCTGCTGCCTCAGTACCTGGCCGAGGGCAAGGCCCATCTCGTGATCGGGATCGGCTGCACCGGTGGACGGCACCGCTCGGTGGCGATCGCCGAGCACCTGGCGGAGCGCTACTCGGGCGACCCCGGGTACCTGGTCGAGGTCATCCACCGCGACATCGGGCGGGCCGGCTGATGATCGACCATGTCGGCTTCGAGGTCACCGACCTGGCCCGCGCGGCGGCGTTCTACGACGTCGTCTTCTACGCCCTGGGCGCCCGGCGGATGCTCGAGTCCGAGCACGCGATCGCCTACGGCGTGAATGGTCCGATGTTCTGGATCGTCGTGCGCGGGCGCCCGCCCGGCCCCGGCTACGGCCACGTCGCGCTGCACGCCAACGGCAAGGCCGCCGTCGACAGCGCGTACCGCGCCGGGCTCGTCGCCGGCGGCACCGACGACGGGCCGCCCGGTCCCCGCCCGCAGTACGGACGGCGCTACTACGCGTGCTATCTGAAGGACCCGGACGGGCTCCGCGTCGAGGTGGTGTCGCGCCGATAGGCACGCCGTTCGGCTAGCCTTGCTGACCCGGTCGGCGGGGAGCGGACCGGTGGCACGGCGCTGTCTAATCTGGAGGTCACTGAGCATGGCGGTACGCGTTGGGATCAATGGCTTCGGCCGGATCGGCCGGAACGTCTTCCGCGCCGCGTATGAGCTGGGAGCCGAGATCGAATGGGTGGCCGTCAACGACCTCGTCGATCCGAAGACCACCGCCCACCTGCTGAAGTACGACTCCACCCTCGGGCCGTTCCCCGGCGCCGTCGAGGCAACCGACGCCGGCTTTAAGGTCGACGGCCAGGAGATCCGGATCTTCAGCGAGCGCGATCCCGCCGCGCTGCCCTGGGGCGAGCTCGGCGCCGAGGTCGTGATCGAGTCGACCGGGCTGTTCACCGACCGCGAGAGCGCCGCCAAGCACCTCGACGCGGGCGCCACGAAGGTCGTCATCTCCGCCCCGGCGACCGACCCGGACGCCACCGTCGTGCTCGGCGTGAACTTCGACACGGTGTACGACAAGGAGCGCCACGCGGTGATCTCCAACGCCTCGTGCACCACCAACTGCCTGGCCCCCGTGGCGAGGGTGCTGCAGGACACGGTTGGGATCAAGCATGGCCTGATGACCACGATTCACGCCTACACGGCCGATCAGCGCCTGCAGGACATGCCGCACAAGGACCTCAGGCGCGCCCGCGCCGCCGCGATCAACCTGATTCCGGCCTCGACGGGCGCGGCCAAGGCGATCGGCCTGGTCATCCCCGAGCTCCAGGGCAAGCTGAACGGCATGGCGATCCGCGCGCCGGTGCCGACCGGCAGCGTCGTCGACCTGACGGTCGAGGCGGCCCGCGAGACGACCATCGAGGAGATCAACGGGGCGCTGAAGGCGGCCGCCACGGACGGCCCGATGGCGCCGTTCCTCCAGTACACCGAGGATCCGATCGTCTCCACCGACATCGTCAAGAACCCGGCCTCGTCGATCGTCGACTCCGCGCTGACCGCGGTGATGGACGGGACGATGGTGAAGGTCATCGCCTGGTACGACAACGAGTGGGGGTACTCCAACCGCATCGTGGACCTCGTGCAAAGGCTCCTGTGAGGACGCTTCAGGAACTGGGAGACCTCGACGGCAAGCGCGTGTTCGTCCGGGTCGATTTCAACGTGCCGCTGGCCAACGGCGTGGTGTCCGACGACACCCGCATTCGCGCCGCGCTGCCGACGATCGAGTACCTCAGGGACCGCGGCGCGAAGCTCGTGCTCGCCTCGCATCTCGGTCGCCCCAAGGATCGCGAGCCGGCGCTGTCGCTGCGGCCGGCCGCCGAGCGGCTCGCCGAGCTGCTCGGCGCGCCCGTCACGCTGGCGACGGCGGTCGTCGGCGCCGCGGTGCACGAGCAGGTCGACGCGCTGGCGCCGGGCGGCGTCCTGCTGCTGGAGAACGTGCGCTACGAGCCGGGGGAGACGAAGAACGATCCGGAGCTGGCCGCGGCGCTGGCCGCGCTGGCCGACGTCTACGTCGATGACGCCTTCGGCGCCGCGCACCGCGCCCACGCCACCACCGATGGGGTCGCCCGGCTCCTCCCCGAGCACGCCGCGGGCCTGCTGCTGGAGCGCGAGGTGACGACGCTGACGCGGCTGTTGGAGGACCCAGCGCGGCCGCTCGTAGCGGTGCTCGGGGGAGCGAAGGTGAGCGACAAGCTGGCCGTCATCGAGCGCTTTGCCGAGGTCGCCGACACGATCCTCATCGGCGGGGCCATGTGCTTCCCGTTCCTGGCCGCTCAGGGCCATTCGGTCGGGGCGTCGCTGTGCGCCGGCGAGGACGTGGAGCTGGCGCGGGCGCTGCTGTCCGGGGCCGACGCGTCCGGCGGGGCGGCGCTGCGGCTTCCGGTCGACCTCGTGCTGGCCGAGCGCTTTGACGCCGACGCGACCCCGGTGCCGCTCGACGGCGTCGACGTGCCGGCCGGGATGATGGGCCTCGACATCGGCCCGCGGACGACCGGGGCCTACGCGGAGACGATCGCCACCGCCGGCACCGTCTTCTGGAACGGCCCGATGGGCGCGTTCGAGCTGCCGGCGTTCGCCGCCGGGACGCGCACCGTGGCCCAAGCCGTCGCCGACGCGCCGGGTACGACCGTGATCGGCGGCGGCGACTCCGCCGCGGCGATCCAGCAGTTCGGCCTCGCCGACGCCGTCACGCACCTCTCGACCGGCGGCGGCGCCGCGCTGGAGCTGATCGAGGGCAAGTCGCTGCCTGGCGTGGAGGTGCTGAGGTGAGCCGCGTCCCGCTGATCGCCGGCAACTGGAAGATGCACAAGACCGTCGCCGACGCCGAGGAGTTCATCCAGGGCCTCCTGCCCCGGGTCTCGACCGCCGACGGCGTCGAGGTGGCGATCTGCCCGCCGT
>DASZLC010000015.1:0-10883 GCA_035552615.1 Solirubrobacteraceae bacterium | reverse complement strand
GGAGGTTGACACGGGATCTCCGTACAGTGTACTGTAACGATCTCCGTACAGGCTACGGCAATGCCCAGGGAGACGAGGAAATGGCAGTCACATCAGACGTTCTGGCGCCCTCGGACACCGAGCTCGCGCCGGTGTGCGAGGACTTCAGCGCCTACATCATCGCCGGCGCGGTGAGCGCTGACGAGTCGAAGTTCGAGCGGGAGACCGAGGGTCGCACGCCCGTTCAGGGGATCCAGGACGGGGTCGACGCGGAGCGGCTCGGGTTCCGCCGCGTGCTGATCTCCGAGCGCTGGGACCTCAAGGAGGCCGACGTGATCCTGGCCGGGATCGGGGCGCGGACGACGCGGCTCGAGCTGGCCACGGGGATCATCGTCCCCACCACGCGCCACCCCTGGATGATCGCCGCGCTCGGCGCGACGATGCAGGCCTGCTTCGGACCGCGGTTCGTGCTCGGGCTCGGGCGCGGCGACAAGGGCGCGTTCCGGGGGATGGGGATCCCGGTCACCACGACGCAGTCGATGATCGACTCCGCCAAGCTCACCCGCCGGCTATGGGCGGGCGAGAGCGTCGCCTACGAGGGGCAGCTCGGCAAGTTCGACGCGCTCCAGCCGCACGAGACCTACCCCGGGCCAAACCCCCCCATCTGGCTCGCCGGCTTCTGCCACGAGCAGGGCGCCGCGGCCGCCGCCGAGGCGTTCGACGGGGTGATCCTGCCACCGATGCTGACGCCGGATGCCACGGCCGCCGCGGTAGAGCGGATCCGCGTCGCCTGCGAGCGGATCGGCCGCGACCCGAAGGAGATCCGCGTCGTCCAGCCGGTCGTGACGGCGGCGAACATGGACGAGTTCGAGGCGAAGTCGATCTCCACCGGACGCCTCGTCACCTACCTCCAGTACCCGTACTACGGCGACATCCTCGCCACCGCCAATGGCTGGGATCTGGAGACGGTGAACCGGATGCGGGCCCACCCGCAGTTCCAGAACCTCAACCGCGCCGCCGACCTCACCTTCCACCGCCACCAGATGGTCGAGGGGCCGGGCTCGGTGATCCCGTGGGAGTGGATCCTCGACTGCTCGGCGATCGGCACACCGTCGGAGTGCGCCACCTCGCTGCAGCGGTTCATCGACGCCGGCGCCGACGAGGTCACGACGTACGGTTCGACGCCGCGCCAGAACGCCTCGCTGATCGCGGCGTGGCGCGACCGGCCGCAAGCACAGTCGTGAGCGCCGTCGACACGGCCCGGGCCTTCGCCGACTCGCCGGCCGAGTACTTCGGCCACTCGTGGCACGCCATGCAGCATGTCCCGCCCGATGAGCTCCGGCAGCTTCAGCGCGCCGCGCTGCGGCTGCGCTTCGGCGAGCTGCGCGACCGCGTTCCCACGCTCACGCGAATGGCCGACGAGGCGGGCATCAGCGAGATCGACGAGCTCGACGAGATCGTGCCGCTGCTGTTCCAGCACTCGGTCTACAAGTCCTATCCGGCATCGCTGCTGCTGAACAACCGCTTCGCCGAGCTGACCCGCTGGCTCGACCGGCTGACCACGCTCGATCTGCAGCGCGTCGACGTTAGCGCCTGCGATTCGATCGACGGCTGGCTCGACACCCTGGAGGCCGAGACCGAGCTGCGCGCGCTGCACAGCTCGGGCACGACCGGGACGATGTCGTTCCTGCCGCGCTCCAGCGGCGAATGGGACGAGATGGCCCAGGCGTTCCGCTGCGGCCTGTTCCAGTACTCGGACCCACTCGGCACGGGCGGTCGTCACGAGGGCGAATACTTCGAGCTGATCTGGCCGCTGTGGCGCTCGGGGCGCAGCGCGATCACGCGCTTTCCCGGGATCGCCCTCCCCCACCTGCTCGGTTCCGAGGAGCGCCTCCACGCCCTGCGACCCGGGCGGATGAGCTCCGATGCGGCCTACCTGGCCGGACGCGTACGCATGGCCGCGACGCGCGGCGAGCTCGACCGGCTGGAGATCAACCCCGCGCTTCGCGCCCGCCGCGAGGAGTTCGAGCGCGAGCAGCGCGAGATGGCCGAGTCGATGCCGCGCTTCATCGACGAGACGGTCAAGCAGCTGAAGGGCCGGCGGATCTGGATGCTCGCCACGTGGAACGTGCTCTACGGGATGGCGCAGGCCGGCCTGGCCAAGGGGCTTGACCATGTGTTCGCGCCCGATTCGCTCGTCACCACCGGCGGCGGCGCGAAGGGCCAGGTCGTCCCCGACGACTGGGAGGAGACGGTCCAGCGGTTCATCGGCGTCGACCACGTGCAGCACAGCTACGTGATGAGCGAGATCACGGCGCTGAACAAGCTGTGCGAGCACGGCCGCTACCACTGCGAGCCGTGGATCATCCCGTTCGTGCTCGATCCCGCCGACGGAACGCCCCTGGGTGGGTGGGACGACCCCGACGAGCACACCGGTCGCTGCGCCGTGTTCGATCTGATTCCGACGACGTACTGGGGCGGCTTCATCAGCGGCGACGAGGTCTCGCTCAGCCACGCCCCGTGCCCGTGCGGGCGCACGACGGC
Source organism: Solirubrobacteraceae bacterium (assembly GCA_035552615.1). GTDB lineage: Bacteria > Actinomycetota > Thermoleophilia > Solirubrobacterales > Solirubrobacteraceae > Palsa-465. The sequence goes on along the minus strand of DASZLC010000015.1, from coordinate 8,360 downwards.
GCACTTCGCCCGGGCGATCGAGCGCTACAGCGAGAAGCGCTCGGGCGACGACAAGATCACCTGCGTCGCCGCCGAGGACGCGCACCGCGCCGCGCTGGAATTCCTCACCGAGCGGCTCTCATGAGCACGGCGACGGCGGCCACCATCCCGGCGCTGATCCGCGGTCGCCTGCACGAGGGCGACCTGGTCGAGTTCGGCGGGCGGAGCGAGGCCGCCTTCCGCGCCCCCGACCCCCAGACGCTGCTCGCCGCCCTCCCGCTCCGCGACCCCGGCGCGCTCGTCGATCTCCACGCGCTGCCCTTCGACGAGATCGTCGCGTTCCTGGCCGCGCTCGGCGAGCAGCTGACGCTCACCGACAATGCGCATCTCCAGGAGGCGCTCGCCCACTCGGCGGCGTTCTCGGACATGACCCCCCCGCTGGTCGAGTCGTCGTTCAAGCAGCTCCCCGGCCTGTTCGCCCGCGAGTCGGTGCGCGAGCAGGCCGAGCTGAGCATCGGGATCCCGTACCTGGAGGGGTGGGTGCCGCGAACGCTGGCCGACGGGCGCACGGCCCGGATCCGCGCCTTCGGTGCCCGCACCGTGCACGTGATCGCCGGCAACAGCCCGCTGATCGCCGCGCTCAGCATCATCCGCAACGCGATCGTCCGCTCCGACGCCGTGATCAAGTCGCCGTCGAACGATCCGCTGACGGCGCTGGCGATCGCCCGGACGGCGGCCGAGCTCGACCCCAACCACCCGGTCACCCGCCATCTCTCCGTCGCCTACTGGAAGGGCGGCGACACGGCCGTCGAGGAGCACCTCTACCAGCCGGCGCACATCGAGAAGATCATCGCCTGGGGCGGCTTCGCCTCGGTCACCCACGTCCTGCGCTACGTGCAGCCCGGGCTGGAGCTGATCTCGCTTGACCCGAAGCGGAGCGCCACGATCATCGGCCCCGAGGCGTTCGCCGACGCCGACACGCACGCGGACGTCGCGCGGCGGATCGCCACCGACGTCGGGGCGCTGAACCAGCTCGGCTGCGTGAATGCCCGCGTCGTGTACGTGGCCAGCGGCACCGACGAGCACGGCCTGGAGCGGATCAACCGGCTCGGCGCCGCCGTCTACGAGCAGCTGCAGCGGCTCCCGGACAGCGTCTCCACGCCCGCGAAATGGTTCGACCCCGAGCTCCGGGCCCAGCTCGACGGGCTGCGCTCCAGCCCCGACTTCTACCGCGTCCACGGCGGCGCCCACGGCGAAGGCGCCGTGATCGTCTCCCAGCTCGACGAGCCGGTCGAGTTCCACCGGTCGCTGTCGGGCCGGGTGGCGAACCTCGTGCCGGTCGAGCATCCGGCCGACGTGCTGGGGCAGATCAACGCCTATACCCAGACGATCGGGATCTACCCCGAGTCGCTGAAGACCGAGCTGCGCGACGCGCTGGCGCTCCACGGCGCCCAGCGGCTAGCGTCGCTCGGGCACGCCGCCGACCCGAGCGTGGCGCTCCCCCAGGACGCGCTGGAGCCGGTGCGGAGGATGGCCAAGTGGATCGTCGACGAGCAGTGCGAGCCGGGAGGAAGAGAGACATGACGGAGATCGCGAACACGATCGATGAGTTGACGGCGGACTGGTTCACCAGTGCGCTGCGCGAGGGCGGGACGATCCCGCCCTCGGCGGCGGTGGCGAGCGCCACGAGCTCGCTGATCGGCACGGGCCAGCTCGGCCTCGTCGCCCGGTCCGAGCTGGACTACGACGGCGAGTGCGCAGGCGCACCGAGGACGTTCGTGGTGAAGCTGCCGTCAGCCGACGCCGGCAGCCGCGGGATGGGCGCGGCGATGGGCGTGTACGAGTCCGAAGTCCGGTTCTACCAGGAGATCGCGCCGCTCCTGCATGCGGCGATCCCGCGGATGCACTGGGGCGACGTCGACCCGGCCAGCGGCCGCTTCACGCTCGTCATCGACGACCTCTCTCAGACGGCCGACGTCGGCGACATGGTCGGCGGCGGCACGGTAGCCCAGGCCGAGATCGCGATCGCGCAGCTGGCCGCGCTGCAGGCGCCGATCTGGAACGACCCATGCCTGACCGACAAGGCGTGGCTGTCGATCGACAAGACCGAGATGCTGTTTGGCGCGGTCGCGCCCGCGTTCGAGTTGTTCGCCGAGCGCTTCGGCGAACGGGTGTCGGCCGAGCACCTGGAGTTGGCGCGCGGGCTCGTTCCGAAGGCGGCGGGATCGGCCCGGCGTCTGTGGCAACCGCCGTACGTCGTCGCCCACGGCGACTACCGGCTCGACAACATGATGTTCGGCCGAGGCCCCGGCGCCCCGCCGCTGGCGGTGATCGACTGGCAGGCGGCGCGGCTTGGGCCGCCGCTGCTCGACGCCGCGATCTACCTCGGGTCGTGCCTGACCGCGCCGGAGCGCCGCGAGCATGAGGAGCGGCTGCTGCGGATCTACCACGAGCGCCTGCGCGCGGCCGGCATCGATGACTTCTCGTGGGATGACGTGTTGAATAGCTACCGGGTCAGCTCGCTGTACCCGTTCCTGCTGACGATCGCCGTGTCGGTGACGCTGGAGCGGACCGAGCGCGGCGATCAGATGTGGGCGCAGATGTTCACCGCCTCCGCCGGCATCGCCGCCGATACCGACGCCGCCGCGCTGCTCGCGTAGCGATGGCGATCCCGGACCCCCGCCCCGGCGCCGCGGCGCTGATCACCGGCGCCTCGTCGGGCATCGGCGCCGAGGCGGCCCGCCAGCTCGCCGCCCGCGGCCACGACCTGATCCTCGTCGCGCGGCGACGTGACCGCCTCGACGCGCTGGCCGTCGAGCTCCAAGCGGCCGGGCGCCGCGTCGAGGTGCTCGTCGCCGACGTCGCCGACGCCGCAGCGCGGACGGCGCTGCTGGCCGACCTCGACGCGCTCGGGCTGGAGATCGACGTGCTCATCCCATGCGCCGGCTTCGGGATGGGCGGACCGTTCCTGCAGGCCGATCCGGCCCGGCTGGAGCTGCTGGTGCGCACGAACGTCGAAGCGGTGATCGCCCTGATCCGGGCGCTCGCGCCGGCGATGGCGGCCCGCCACCGCGGCGCGATCCTGATCGTCTCGTCGATCGCCGGCGAGGCGCCGATGCCGAACTTCGGCGCCTACGCGGCGACCAAGGCGGCGATGACCTCGCTGGCCGAGACGCTGCACTGGGAGCTCGGCCGCAGCGGCATCACCGTCACCGCCCTGTGCCCCGGCGGCGTGCGGACCGAGTTCGCCGAGGTGGCCGAGATGACGGGCGCCGAGCGCCGCACTCCGGGCGCGCTGATGATCGACGCTCCCGAGTGCGTCAGCGCCGCCCTGGCCGGGCTGGAGCGCGGCGAGCGGATCGTCATGCCCCGCGCCGGTGTGCGCGCCTTCGCCTGGTTCGGCGCCCACGCCCCGCGCCGCGTGTGGCTGCCGCTCGTCGGTCGGATGATGAGTTAGCGTTCGCCGCGTGTTCGACGGCTTCGAGCTGCGCTCGCTCGACACGCCGCGCGGCCCGATCGCGGCGCGCGTCGGCGGCGCCGGCCCCCCGCTGCTGCTGCTCCATGGCTACCCGCAGACGCACCTCATGTGGCACGGGACGGCGAGCGCGCTGGCCGAGCGCTTCACCGTCGTGGCCGCCGACCTGCCCGGCTACGGCGCCTCGTTCAAGCCCGCGCCGGCCGAGGACCACGCGCCGCACTCCAAGCGGGCGATGGCCGGCGACCTGGTCGCCGCGATGCAGACCGCCGGCTTCGATCGCTTCGCCGTCGCCGGCCACGACCGCGGCGGCCGCGTCGCCTACCGGATGGCGCTCGACCATCCCGAGCGGGTGTCGAAGCTTGCCGTGCTCGACATCGTGCCCACCGGCGAGGTGTGGGCGCGGGCCGAGCGCACCCTGGCGCTGGGGTACTGGCACTGGGGCTTCCTGGCCCAGCCGGCGCCGCTGCCCGAACGGCTGATCGCCGGCGACCCCGACGCCTTCTTCGACCACCACGCCCGACGGATCGGGATCGGCCGCCTGCCCGAGCGCTACCCAGACGAGGTGCTCGCCGCCTACCGAGCGCTGCTCGATGACCCGGCGACCGTCGAGGGGATCTGCGAGGACTACCGCGCCGGCGCCAGCATCGACGCCGAGATCGACGCCGCGGGCGGCACGATCACCTGCCCGGTCCTCGTGCTGTGGGGCGCCTGGGGCGCGCTGCCGCTCTTTTACGGCGACGTCCTCGCCGTCTGGCGGGCGTGGGCCACCGATCTGCGCGGCCGGGCGATCGACGCCTCGCACTTCCTGGCCGAGGACGAGCCCGAGCTCGTCGCGGCCGAGCTACTCGGCTTCCTGAACGGTTAGGCTGCCGTTTCGATGAAGGTCGACCTCGCCGGGTACTCCACGTCCGTGCTCGACGCCGCCGACACCGCGGCCGCCGCCGAGCGGGCGGGGTTCGACGGCTGGTGGGCGACGGAGACACAGATCGACGCGATGATCGGCTGCGCCGCCGCGGCCGCGCGGACCGAGCACCTGGAGCTCGGCACCGGCATCACCGTCGCCTTCGCGCGCACCCCGATGACCGTCGCCTACCAGGCCAACGACCTGCAGCTGCTGACCGGCGGGCGGTTCCTGCTCGGGCTCGGGTCGCAGATCAAGCCCCACATCACCCGCCGCTTCTCGATGCCGTGGTCGCATCCGGCGCCGCGGATGCGCGAGTTCATCCTCGCCATCCGGGCGATCTGGGAGGCCTGGGACACCGGCGAGCCGCTGAACTTCGCGGGCGAGTTCTACACGCACACGCTGATGACGCCGTTCTTCAACCCCGGCCCGAACCCGCACGGGAACCCGCCGATCCTGCTCGCCGGCGTCGGGCCGAAGATGACCGAAACGGCGGGCGAGGCGGCCGACGGGTTCATCTCGCACGGCTTCCAGACCGAGCGTTACCTGCGCGAGGTGACGCTTCCGGCCCTGGCCCGCGGCCGTGAGCGCGCCGGCACGACGCTCGACGGCTTTGAGATCAGCCTGCCGGTGTTCGCCGTCGCCCGGGACTCCGAGGAGGAGCGCGAGCAGGGGCTGGCGATGGTCCGCGGTCAGATCGGGTTCTACGGCTCCACCCCCGCCTACCGGCCCGTCCTGGAGCTGCACGGCTGGGGCGAGCTGCAGGACGAGCTGAACTCGATGACCAAGAAGGACATGTGGGCCCGGCTGGCCGACGTGATCCCCGAGGAGGTGCTCGACGCATTCGCCGTTGTCGGCACGCCAGAGGAGGTCGTGGCCGAGCTGCACCGCCGCTACGCCGACGTCATCACCAGGATCTCGGTCTCGCTTCCCGACGACCTCGATCCCGACCGTCGGGCGGAGCTGCTGGCGGCGCTCCGGGCACCGCTGACGGGAGCCGGCGCGCGCGGTTGAGTGCCGAGACCCGCGCGGCGCCCGGTTGGACGTGCACACGATGAGCCTGCGGTTCGACGCCAGCACCTCCCGCCGGCTGGTGGCCAGCTACCAGACCGAGGACATCGTCGAGCAGCGACGGATCGTCCGGGAGGCGATCGCCGCCCGCGCCGGCGAGCGCGTGCTCGACATCGGCTCCGGACCCGCGCTGCTGGCGGCCGAGCTGGCGCGCGCCGTCGGCCCGGACGGCAGCGTCGACGGGATCGACATCAGCGAGGACATGCTGGCCATCGCCCGCGCTCGGGAACCCGAGCGGGGCGCCGGGCCGATGCGCTTCCACGCCGCGCCGGCCACCGAGCTGCCGTTCGCCGACGCCAGCTTCGACGTCGTCGTCTGCACCCAGGTGTACGAGTACGTGCCGGAGATCGACCGCGCTCTGGCTCAGGCGCACCGCGTGCTCGTCCCCGGCGGGCGGCTCGTGATCCTCGACACCGACTGGGACTCGCTCGTGTGGCGCTCGCCCGACGCGGCGCTGATGGCGCGCGTGATGCGCGCCTGGGACGAGCACCTGGCCGACCCCTACCTGCCCCGCCGCCTCCCCGGCCTGCTGCGCGCCGCGGGCTTCACCAGCGTGTCGTCGAGCGCCTTCATGCTGCTGAACGACGGCTACCGCGAGGACACGTTCAGCGCCGGGCTGCTGAAGCTGATCACGCGGTTCGTGCCCGGCCGCCACGGCCTCAGCGAGGCCGACGCGCAGGCGTGGGCAGCTGGTCTCACGGCCCTCGGCGAGGACTACTTCTTCAGCCTCGGCCGCTATCTGTTCGTGGCGCTCGCGCCCTGAACCTCACCGGCGCGTACCTTGAACGTCACCGGCGCGTACCCTGAGCCTCACGGGCGCGGAGGTTCTTTGGCGATCCAGTCCTATATCGAGGACTTGCGCGCCAACAAACGGCTAGACCGGGTCAAGGCACCCGTAGATCGTGAATAGCGGGTTCGCGACGGTGTGGCCGTGGTCGTCCTTGAACGTCTGGGGTCCGATCAGCAGGGGCGGCGACTCGGCCTTGTAGCAGCCGTTGGACTTCACGCTGAGGTCGTAGGTGATGGGGGTGTCCTGGTACGGGATCGCGCCGAGCTGGGGCACGAGCACGTCGAACGTGCAGTACCAGTCGTCGCCCGGGCCGCTCTTCTGCGTGCCGCGGCGGCGGCAGAAGCTGAGCTGGTCGAGCTTGGAGCCCGGCGGCACGTGGCGGCCGAGCATGTCCTGCTGGATCGTGGTGAGGCCGTTGAAGGTCGGTGTGATCGCCGCGCGCAGGCGCGCCGGCGTGATCCGCGTCGGGCCCCAGCTCGTGGCCGCGGCGGCCAGGGCCAGCAGCGCGGCGACGGCGATCGCGGTGCGCGCCGGCGCAACCCACCCGGCGCGGCGCGCCACCGGCGGCCCGGCGAAGTCACGGCGGCGGAGCAGCAGCCAGGCGGCGCCCAGGCAGACCACGACCCACATAACGCTGACCGCGCTGGAAACCTCCAGCTGCGAGTAGAAGCGGTGGGCGGCGAACAGCCCGTGCCAGTCGTCGAAGGCCGAGGCGACGAGCAGCAGATGCACCCACTCGCCGCTGCCGAGGAGCGCCAGCAGCTGCATCACGAGCGCCACCAGGACCGGGCCGAGCACGCCGAGGATGCCGTTGCGGGTGGCGACCGAGAACAGGATCGCCAGGCTCATGAAGGCCAGCAGCGGCAACACGCTTACGGCCCAGCTGAGCAGCACCATGGCCAGGCATGTGCCGCTGCCGATCAGGGTCCCGCTGAGGCCGATGAGGCTCTGATCGCCGGTGAAGACGAGGCCGGCGACGAGACTCGACGCCGCGGCCAGCACGAGCATCGCCGCCCCGAACACCGCCGCGGCCAGCGCCTTGCCCGCGAACACGTCGCGGCGGGTGCGCGAGCGGGTCAGCACCGTCTTCCACGTCCCGTAGCGATCCTCGGACGAGAACAGGTCGCCGGCCAGGACGCCTGCGATCACCGGGAACCCCCACGTGCCGGCGAAGCCGAGGACGACGAGCGAGGTCGCGTACCCGGAGCTGTGAACCCAGACCCCGAACAGGGTGTCGGCCGGCACCCCGCTCTGCAGCGTCAGCACGGCCGCGAACGCGAACGGCCCGAGCAGGCACGCCAACGCCACCGTCCGCGCCGGCAGTTGCGCCGCGAGCTTGCGCCGCTCGGCCGTGAATGAGCGCCTCATCCCGTCAGCTCGAAGAAGATCGACTCCAGCGGGCTGGCCAGCAATTCCAAGCGCCTCACGGCGATCTCGGCGCGGCCAAGGGCCAGGACGTACGCGTCCAGCGATCCCGGTTCCGCGGCCAGCTCGATCAGCTCGCCCACCGCGTCGGCGCGGACGCCCTCACACCCCGCTGCGATCGACACCGCGCGGGCGTCGTCGCTCGTGGAGAGCGCGAACGCCGACCGGCCGGCCCGCGCCCGCAAATCCGCGGCGCTGCTCTCCCACACGACGTGACCGCGGCGCAGCAGCGTGAACGAATCGCACACGTCCTCCACCTCGTCGATCTGGTGGCTCGACAGCAGCACGGCGATTCCGCCGGCGGCAAGCTGGCGCACGAGCGCGACGACGTCGCGCGCGCCGCCGGGGTCGAGTCCCGCCGTCGGCTCGTCGAGCAGCAGCAGGCGGGGGGCGCGCAGCAGCGCGGCGGCGATCCCGAGCCGCTGGCGCATGCCCGTCGAGTAGCCGTTCACGCGGTCGCCCGCTCGGCCGGCCAGCCGGACCTGATCCAGCGCGTCATCGATCCGCTCGCGGGCGCCCTCGCCGTCGAGCCCGGCCAGCAGCTCCAGATTCGCCCGGCCCGTCAAATAGGGGTAGAAGCACGGCTCCTCGACGAACCCGGCGACGCCGTCGAGATCGGCGAGGTGAATCGCGGCGAGCGGGCGGCCGAGCAGCTCGATTGTCCCGGCGTCGGGGGCGACGAGCCCGAACAGCAGCCGCAGCAGGGTCGTCTTGCC
>DASZLC010000014.1:0-27629 GCA_035552615.1 Solirubrobacteraceae bacterium | reverse complement strand
CCGAGGTCGTTGAACACGGCCGCTGCCTGCCCGAGCGTCGGCGGGGCGACGGCCAATGCGCTGCGCAACGGCTGGGCGGCGGCCTTGATGGTCGGACCGCCGAGGGTGAACAGTGACTTCAGGCCGGCGCGCGTGCGGGGGTTGAAGATGTCGAACAGGCTGTTGTACTCGACCGGCGCGATGAACTGCCTGGCCGGCACATATCCGTTATTGCGGAACTCGGCGCCGGCGTGCCCCTTGGTGATGTTGATGAAGCGGTCGGTGTACTTGATCGTGCCGCCCATGCGCAGCTGCAGCACCGAGTCCGACGGGAGCGGCCACTCACTGTTGTCGAGGCCCATCACGAGGTGAGCCTGGCCGGTGCGGGTGACCGTCGCCGACGTGATCTCACCGACGGTCTCCCCGGCGGCGACCATGCGCTCGCCGGGCACCACCTCGAACGCCGAGGGCACGACCGTCTGGATGTGGTGCGGGTAGTCCGGGACTCCACCGAAGATGATCGCGTAGCGACTCCCGGCGAGCAGCAGGAACACGACAACGAGCACCGCGCCCGACACCACCCACTTCGCCGCTTGCCCGATCCCCATCGCTCAACCGCCAATCGGAAGGTTGGGGTTGATGCCGAAGAACATGAACACCCAGAACGTGGCGATCACGTGCACCATCACGATGTTCACCAGCAAGGAGCGCGCGACAGCCGAACCGACGCCCGCGGGACCGCCCGAGGCCCGGTATCCGTAGAAGCACGATGTCAGCACGATGAACAGTGCCATCGAGCCGCAGTTCAGGTACGCCTGCAGGTTGTCGGTGAGGTTCTGCGAAGACCAGTGGTAGTGGAGGAACCCGCCCGGCGAGGTGGCGTGCAGCACCGGCACCGCCTGGAACAGCGAGCCGATGTCGCCACCGAGCAGGGCGATCGTGACGGCGATCGGGATGAAGATCAGGGCACCGAGCAGCCGGGTGCCGACGACGTAGGACATCGGGTTGACGCCCTCGACCTCAAAGGCGTCGATCTCGTCGTTGATCCGCATGGCGCCGATCTCCGCCACCAGCCCACAGCCGACCTTCGCGCTGAACACGTAGCCGAACATGATCGGCACGGCGGCCCTCGGCATCACGATCCCGGTGAACAGTCCCGTGTAGTCGCTGGCCCCTGCCGAGCGCAGGAAGAAGTACGCGAACGTCACGGCGGCCATCCCGATGAACGTCACCATCGCGAAGATGATCAGCGAGGAGCCGCGGACGAGAATCGCGGCCTGCCGCAGCACCTCGGACAAATACCGCGGCGTCCGGCGCAGCGCGGCGATCGTCTCGACGGCGAACGCGGCCAGGTCACCGGCCTCGATCAGCGAGGACTGCACGCGGCCCGGCCGGCGGGGGGTCGCTTCTGGCTCTCCGGTGCTGCCGAGCTCGGTCGTCGCCACGCTGCTCACCCCTTGAGGATCGAGACCTGGGGGAACAGTGAGAGAAACAGGGTGTTGAACAGGATGTTGATCATCCACACGCCGAAGAACGAGATCAGGACCGCCTCGTTCACCGCGCGTCCGACGCCCTCGGCGCCCCCGCTGCTGCGGATTCCCTTGTAACAGCACACGACGCCGACCAGGAACCCGGCGCACGTCAGCTTGACGACGAAGTTGATCAGGTCAAGCGGTGACACGAATGCCTTGAACGTGTCGACGAAGGCCGCCAGTGTGACGGTGCTGCCGTGAAAGGCGATCGGCGTCGCGATGTATGTCGACAGCCAGGCGACGAACACGGTGAACGTGCCGAGAATCGGCCCGACGAGGGTCAGCGCGATCACGCGCGGCAGGATCAGCCCCCGCATCTCCTCGACGCCCAGAACCTTCAGCGCGTCCAGCTCCTCACGGATCTTGCGCGCGCCGAGGTCGGCGCACATGGAGCTGCCGGCGACGCCGGCGAGGATCATGATCGCCACCCACACCCCGGGCTCGCGCAGGAATCCGATGCCGATTCCGCCGCCGAGGCGATCTGCCGTTCCGAGCAGCCTGACGATCCCGCCGAAGAAGTCGCAGGCGAGGCCCACGCCGAACGCCGTCATCGCGAACAGGGCCGGAATGAAGCAGCGGCGCAGCGCGACGGAGGTCTCGTTCAGGCACTCGGGGATCCACCAGAAGCGTGGCGTGAACAGGGCGCGAATCACCGCGAGGGCCAAGCGCCCCATCTCGCCGGCGCGCATCAGCTTTCCGTATGCCGGCATGTCGGCGACCCAGCCGTCCCACTCGGGGCGCGCGGCGGCGACGGGGCGGCGTGGCTTCTGGGGTGCCGCGATCATGAGCAGATGACTGTCGTGACGTCCATGCGCTCAGTCCATTCCCAGCGGTCCGCCGCTGGCGCCGCTGAGGAACTGGCGGATGAACGGATCCTCCGAGCTCCACATCTCCTCGGAGCGACCGGCGGCGACCACCTTCCCCCGCCACAGCACCGACACGTGGTCGGCCACGCGCTTGGCCAGCATCACGTTGTGCGTGATAACGACGACGGTCCCGCCGAGCTCGGCGTGGCGCTCCTTCAGCAGCTCGCCGAGGAGTGCGGTCCGCACCGGGTCAAGTCCCGAGTCGGGCTCATCGGCCAGCACGATCCCCGGATCGAGCGCGAGCCCGCGCGCCAGACCGGCGCGCTTCTTCATCCCGCCCGACAGCTCAGCCGGATACCGATCGACCGCGTGCGCCAGACCGACCTTCGTCAGGTGGTCCATGACGATCTCACGCACTTCTCGGTCGGTGTAGTTGGTGTGTTGCCGGAGCGGGAACGCGACGTTCTCAAACACCGTCATCGAGCTGAACAGGGCGCCGTCCTGGAACATCACCCCGATGTCACGGCGCATCGCGATCACCTCGGCGTGAGTCATCCGGTTCAGCGACTTGCCTCGCACCAGCACCTCACCGGAATCGGGCTTCAGCAGGCCGAGCACATGCTTGATCAGGACGCTCTTCCCGGTTCCCGACGGACCCATCAACGCGCAGATCACTCCCTCGGGGATCCGCAGATCGACTCGGTCCAGCACGCGGTGGCCGCCGAAGCGCTTGCACAGGTCACGGCTCTCGATCGCCAGCGCCACAGACGCCTCGCTTTGTCCCGTCTGATCGACCGACGCCTGAGGCGCCTCGGCTACCTGCGCGGCCACGGCTACGCGTGAATCCACTCTCGAACCTCCCTCTCTGACGCGGAGTATCACATTGCCCATCGGGCGTGTCAAGGGACCATCGACTCTTATGCTTGTCGACGGTCTGAAGTACCCTGTACGCGCTGGGAACTAGGCGCTTGGGCCTCCTCCGAGACCGATGTACTTCTAAGGACTACTGATCCTGAACAAGCAGAAGAAGCAGCGCTCAGCGCGCCGCCACGAGCCCGCGGACCGTCGTCTGGGTCAACGCGTGGTCGAGGTCTCGTGCGGCTCGGGCGCCGGCGGTTGAGGCGACGTTCAGGCTCGTGGTGCAGAAGTAGTCGCCGGCGAGGTGAACCAGCCGGTCATGTCCTGCGCTCCGGCGACGGAACTCGGCCATGCGCTGCCAGTAGCCGGGGTAGGCCTGGAACCACGCGTACGGCCACCGGACGACCTGGCTGAACATGATCCCGTCGCCGACACCGGGAACGAGACCCTCGCCGGCGTCGATCAGCTTCTTGCTCACCGCCTCGTCGTCCTCCTGCAGCAGCTCGCGGCTCCACCGCCCATCGGCATAGATCGTCGCGAGCGCCCTCCCCTCAGGGACGTGCGCGGGCACCTTGTTGTGCTCCAAGCCGATGGCCAGCACTGGGGTGAGCGCGGAGACCCGGGTCGAGTACACCATCGACGCCGGCGCCGCCGGCGGCCGCTCCAGCGCGACGTGAACGGCGACGATCGTCGTGTGGCCGACATGCTCGGTGAGGAACTCCTTGCGCCAGGGGTCGAGACGCGCATGGATCGCGCCGGCCGGCTTGGGCTGCGTGGCGATCACCACGCCGCGGAAGACCTCGGTGTGCTGCGCGCCGTCGCCATCGCGCCACGTCAGCTCGACGTCGTCGACGTGCTCGTCGACCTCCAGGACGGTGGCTCGCAGCTCGTGCGTGAAGAACTGACTCATGTGTTTCGGATAGGAGGCCATGCCGCCGGCGAGCGCGACGAAATGCTGTGCATTCATGAACGTCGCGAACACCCACAGCAGGTCTGCCGCCGACACCTCGTCCGGCGAGGTACCGGTGAAGCCGCGGGACACCGGGTCGACGAAGTTCTCGAAGGCAGTGCCGTTGAGCAGCTTGCGGCCGTACTCCTCGGCTGACATCGCGTCGAGGTCAGACAGCTTCGACAGGTCCTCGGCGTCGAGGCGCTTGCGATGCTTGAACACGGCGAGTCCCAGCCGGGCCAGGTCGAGCTTTTCTCTGATCGTCAACAGCCCGGTCTTGGCCATGTCGCGGTAGACGTGCTCGATCGAGAAGTTGTGCGTCTTATGGTTCGCATCGAGCATCCCAAGAACCGACGAGGCCGGAATGACCTCGCCCCCCATCCCCGACTCCTCGATGATCCCCAGGATCGTCGTATAGCTGCGGACCATCTGCGTGGGACCCTCTTCGATCGAGAAGCCATCCCGGTACAGGGTCTTCATCCGGCCGCCGAGATAGTCGTTCTGCTCGAACACCTTCACGCGATATCCCGCCCGGTGCAGGCGGTAGGCGGCGGCGAGGCCCGCGGCGCCCGAACCGACGACGGCGATGTCGGCCGACCCAGCGCCGGTCGTGGGAACGGCGATCTGATTCATCACTCTCTCCTGTCCTCTGGGGTCCGGCGGGCGGTCGCGGCACCACCATACTAAGGATCATCAGTCCCTAGTGCAACTGTTCTCAGCTCAAGCCGCCAGACACGACGATGCGTTGCATGCTTGCCAACTTTCCGGTGGCAGGGATCGCAGAGCCGGTAGCGCCGTAAAGAACTTAAGCTCCCTTGTTCCGGAAGCGAGGCAATCCCGAATCGACTCCTGTCCGGGCACTGAATCGGCGTGCGCACGCCTGGCGGCCGACGGTAGGATCGTCGGATGGTTCCCCGTACCCCAGCCCCCCGCACGCGCCGGAGCACCGCTGAGGTGCAGCGGCTGATCCTCGAAGCCGCGACGAAGGTGTTCGGTCGCAAGGGCTACGAGCTCGCCACCACCGATGACATCGCCACCGAGGCGGGCGTCGCCCGGTCGGTCATGTTCAGGCACTTCGCCACCAAGGCGGATCTCTTCCAGGCCGCGCAACTACAGCCGTTCCTGGACATGGTGACCACCTTCAAGGCGAGCCTCGAAGCCGAGGTCGAGGAGCTGTGGGACGAGGAGCTGTTGATGCGGAGCGTCGTCGAGATCGTCTACGACAGCTTTCGTGAGCACCGAAACGGCGTCCTGGCGATCGCCTCGATGCAGGGACTCGACGACGCCAATCGCGAGGTGCAGCGGGTGCTCAACCAGGCGTTCAGCGATGTCGTGAAATTGTCGAGAGCTGAGAACGAGCGCCGCGACTGGCCACCTCAGCAGAACCTGGAGCTGTCGATCCGCATCGTCATCGGCATGGTCGCGTCGATGTCGGTACTGGAGCCGCTGTTCGTGCCGCAGGGCCGGCGCCGGCCCTCGCGAACACAGCTGATCGATCAACTGACGCAGGTGGCGCTGCACGGAGTCCGCGCCGAAACCGGGTGAGCGATCACGCGTGGCTGACCGCGCGGGGCAATTGTTCTGCCGAGGGAGCGCTACGGCCGGACGGTCCGGCCTGGCGGTTGACCGCTCCGATGGTCAGGACCGTCATCGCGACGATCCACACGAAGAACACGCCGAGCGGCACCCACAGCGCCAATAGGCCGTTGAACGCCAGCGGCCCCGTCTGGAAGAACACGGTCAGGCCACCGGGCACCGACAGGACGGCCGTCCACACGCTCAGCCACCCGGCCCATCGTGGAAACACGGGCCGATCGTTGGGGTCCATGAAGATCGACAGCCCGACCGCCAGGTACCACACCGCGAGCGGTGACCAGTCGAAGATGAAGAGGATCCAGCCGAGGTCGTTGAACGAACGCGTGGTGGCTGCCGAGATGTCACCGGGCCGGAAGGCCGCCACCCCCCACGCGATGCACGACAGCACCCCAATCATCAGCGCCGCCGCGATGCACACCACCTGGACGTAGGTGAACACGGACGTGCGGAGCCCGGCGCGATCAGTCTGTGCCGCAACCGCTGCCCCCCACGGCGCGATCAGCGCGATCCCGGCCATGAACAGGCACAGGCCGGCCCGGATGCCCGACAGGTTGTGCACGTACTGAGCCTTGATCCGGGCCGCGCTGGCGGCGGGATGCGGGCCGGGGATGAACCCGGCCAGCACGACCAGGCCGACCACGAGCGAGACGAGCATCACCGGTCCGCACCCGACGCACACGAGTTGCGCTCGGCGCGTCATCAGAGTCCGTCGACGTTCGTGCTCCTCCATCGGCGCGGTGGAGTATCGCAGTGGCCTTCGCGCCGGTCAAGGGACCAGAGGTAGCTTGTTGGACAGGACCCACTGGCAGACCGGAGCCGGTCAGCATTCTGGCCGATATGCCGCTCAGACCGGGTTTGGGCGGCAGCCACCGAATCAAGCGAACCCCGGAATCACCGACGGCACAGAGGACATCCGGTCTCTAAACGTTAGGACATGACCGAGTTGCCCGCTACCATAGGGCGATGGCCGTACCGCGCACACGCCGCTCCACCGCCGAGGTCAGGCGCCTGATCCTCGACGCCGCCACCACCGTGTTCGAGCGCAAGGGGTACGCGCAGAGCACCACCGATGACATCGCCATCGAGGCCGGCGTCGCCCGTTCGGTCATGTTCCGCCACTTCACCAGCAAGTCGGAGTTGTTTCGCGCCACCCAGCTGCAGCCGTTCATCGACCTCGTCACCACGTTCAAGTCGAGCATCGAGGCGCAGACGAACGAGCTGTGGGACGAGGAGCGGCTGATGCGCAACGTGGTCGAGATCGTGTACGACAGCTTCCATGCCCACCGCAACAGCGTGCTGGCGATCGCCTCGATGCAGACGCTCGACGATGACGCTCACCAGACCGCCCAGGCGGTCCTCAACGCCGCCTTCAACGATGTGGTCGAGCTGGCCACGGCGCACAACCGTCGCCGCGGTTGGCGGCCCCAGCGCAACCTCGAGCTGTCGATCCGGATGGTGATCGGAATGGTCGCCGCGATGTCGGCGCTCGACCCGCTGTTCGTCCCCCAGGGACGCCGGCGCCCGTCGCGTCCCCAGCTGATCGATCAGCTCACCGCCGTCGCGCTGCACGGGATTCGCGCCGAGAGCGTCGCCGAGTCGGACGAGAGCGCGGCCGCGGCTGGCGGCTCTGTGGCGGCCATGTCAGCCGCGCGGTAGCCCGAGCACCGCCGTCGCGACGATGTTGCGCTGAATCTCGTTGGCGCCGGCGTAGATCATCATCGGCCGCGCGCGGTAAAACGCCGTCAGCGTCCCTGGCCCGTCGGCGGCGGCCAGCCCGCCCTCATCCCCGGCGAACTCGATGATCGCCTCGGCGATCTCGGCGAACGTCTCGCTGCTGGTGATCTTCAGCATCGACACGTCGGGGCCGATCTCCTGGCCGGAGGCGATCAGGTCCTTGTAGCGCGCGTAGGCATCACGGATGTGGGTGACATCGAGCGCCAGCCGGGCGTAGCGATCGCGGAACACCGGATCGCGCAGGAGCCCGCGGTCCCGGGCCAGGCCCCGCAACAGCTCCAGCCCATATTCGGCCGGGCCGGGGCTGCCGACGCTGATCCGCTCGTGCCCGAGCAGCGACTTCGCGATCGTCCAGCCATGGTTCTCCTCGCCGACCAGGTTCTCGGCCGGAATCCGGACGTCATCGAAGAACACCTCGCAGAGTTCGCTGTGACCGGCGATGTCGCGGATCTGGCGCACGGTGATCCCGGGGGCGTCGATCGGACTCAGCAGGAAGCTGATGCCCTCCTGCTTGCGGGCGTCGGGGTCGGTGCGCACCAGCAGATAGATGTGGGTGGCGACGTGGGCCAGTGTCGTCCAGATCTTCTGGCCGGTGACGACGTACTCGTCGGAGTGGGCGGGGTCGATTCGCGCGCGGGTGCGCAGACTGGCGAGGTCCGAGCCCGCCTCGGGCTCCGAGTAGCCCTGGGCCCAGTGGTGCTCGGCGCGGAGCGTCGGAGGCAGCCACCGGTCTTGCTGCTCCCGGGTCCCGAAGCGCATCAGCACCGGCCCGACCTGGACCACGCCGTGCTCGCGGTAATACGCCGCTCCCCAGCGTTCGTGTTCCTCGCCGAAGATGATCTGCTTCAGCGGCTCCAGGCCCATCCCGCCCATCTCCGTCGGCCAGCCCGGGGCGAGCCAGCGGCGCTCGCGCAGTCGCTCGATCCACTCGGCCTGCTCGCTCCACAGCAGCCGCCGCGGCGCGTAGCGCAGGTGGCTCGGGTAGTGGTGCTCGATCTCCTCGCGCACGATCGCGCGGAACTCCTCGTCGGGCAGGAGGTTCCAGTCACGCTCCTGCGGCTCGCCGTAGCGCGGTTGGATCATGACTGCGAGCCCTCGACGAGGTCGAGCCACCGGCGCCGGCTCTCGGCGGCGTTGCCGAGCCACGGCGCCAGCGCCAGCGCGCGGTTCAGGTACAGCCCAAGGTCGTACTCGTCGGTGAACCCGATCGCTCCGTGCAGCTGGAACGCGGCGTTGCACACCGATGTCGCCGCGCTGGCCGCGCGGGCCTTCGTGCTGCTCGCCGCGATCGCGCGTTCCCGCGCGCTGCTGCGCTCGTCGACATGCACGCGGACGGCGGCCTGCAAGGCGGCACTGGCCAGCTCGCGCTGCACCCACATATCGACGGCGCGATGCTGCAGCGCCTGGAAGGCGCCGAGCGGGCGGCCGAACTGCCTGCGCTGGCGCAGGTGGTCAAGCGTCAGCTCCAGTGCGGTGTCGGCGATGCCGACGAGCTCGCCGGACAGCGCCACTCGCGCCGCGTCGAGCGCCTGCGCCAGCACCTCGCCTCCTCGTTCATCGGGCACGAGCAGCAGCGCCGGGGCGTCCGTCAGCTCCAGGCGAGCGGTGAAGCTGCCGTCGGCCAGGCGCTGGGGAATGACACTCACGCCGGGCGCGCCCGCCTCGACGAGGTACAGGCCTGACCCGGCGCCAGCAACGTAGGCGTCGGCGCCGGCGATCCCGGTGCACCGCGACTCGCCGGTGAGCGTGCCCCGCGCGGTGGCCGCCACCTCGCCCTGCGAGCCGACGCCCACCACCAGCTCGCCCGCCATCACCGCGGCCAGCCGCTCGTGACACGCGTCGTCCTCGGCCGCCGCCAGCACCATCGGCGCCAGCACGCCGGCGGCGACAAACGGTTCGGGAAACGCGCCACGTCCCAGCGCCCGGGTGACGATCACGGTGGCGGCCATATCAAGCCCGGCGCCATCGAGCTCCTCGGGCACCACCATTGAGAGCCACCCGACCTCAGCGATCCGGCCCCACATCTCACGGTCGAGATGCGCCTCTGAATCACGAAGGTTCCGGACCCGGGCCGCATCGCGCGTGGCAAAAGCGGACGCCACATCGTCGAGCAGATCAAGCGTCACGTCGGTCACATGTGGAATGGTATCCCATCTAAAGGACTCTTGGTCCTTTATTGCTGAATCCGTCCCGGTGCCCGCCGCGCTGGTGTCTGAGTCCACTGAGGAGGGCGCCCCTGCCTGATCGGTAGCCTGGCGCGATGGCTCGGGCGTCGGGCGCCGATCGTGCGAACAAGGCGAGACGGCCCCTGCGTTCTTCTGCGGTGGTGCGCGAGCTGATCATTGACGCGGCTCGCTCCTGCTTCTCCGAGCGTGGCTACGCCGGCACGACCACTCGCCAGGTCGCTAGCCGGGCGGGGGTCGTCGAGAACCTGATCTTCAAGCACTTCGGCAGTAAGGCGGCCCTGTTTGAGGCGGCCGTGATTGAGCCGTTTCGCCGCGCCGCGGACACGTTCGTCGCGCGCGCGATCGCCTCCGAGGACGTGCCCCAGCCAGGAGAGGCGGTCGCCCGGCAGTACGTGGAGGCGTTGTACGACCTGCTGGAAGGCCACGGTGAGCTGCTGCTCGCGGCGACGGCCGACCGCAGCGGGGCGCAGCCGTTGCTGGGGCTGATGGAGGAGCTGGAGCGGATCGGCACCTCCGAGATGGCCGCCCGCGACTGGCCGGGGGCGAACGTGAAGGTGCTGGCTCGGTTGCACTTCGGGATGGTGGCATTCAACGCCGCCTTCGGCGACGCCCTGTATCCCACGGGCACGGGCGCGCCCACCCGCGAGGAGGTGATCGACGAGATGACCGCGTTCATCGTCCACGGCTCCGCGCATCGAGCCGGTGACGGCGATAAGGACTGCTAGTCCCTTGACACCGCAGGTGCCGGCGAGTTAAAGTCCTAGATAGAGCAACCGCTCTATCTATCTAGCGGTGCAGGGCCTGACGGGACGGGAGAGCCGAGGATGAGTAAGCAGTCACAAACCGTCTGCTTGTGGGCGGGCCTATCCAGCATCGTCCTGTTCTTCATCGGCTATTGGTTCATGGCCGGGCTCGTCCCGCCGCCATCGCCGAACGCCACTGCGCACGCGATCCAGCGGTTCTGGAACCACGACGTGACGCTCACGCGGTCCGGACTCGTCGTGACGATGTTCGCCGGTACGTTGACCGCCCCCTGGGTGGCCGTGATCGCGGTCCAGATGAAGCGGATCGAGGGTGAACACAGTCCATACACGTGGACACAGCTCGGGCTGGGAATGCTCGGCGTGCTGCTGTTCATCCTCCCGGCGATCGTGATGCAGGCGATCCTGTTCCGCCCGCAGCGCGACCCGAACTTGCTTCTGCTTCTCGACGACATGGCCTGGCTGCCGTTCATCGGGCTGTTCATGCCGGCCTCCGTGCAGAGCATCGCCCTCGGGTTGGCGATCTTCCAGGACAAGGAACAGAAGGTGTTCCCGCGCTGGCTCGGGTACTTCAACATCTGGATCGCGCTGCTGTTCCTGCCCGATGTGCTGATCTACTCGTTCAAGACCGGTCCGTTCGCGTGGAATGGAATCTTCGGCTTCTGGCTGCCGTTGTCGACCTTCGGCGTGTGGTTCGTCGTGATGTTCCCCTACCTGCGCAAGGCGATCCGCGCCCAGGCGGCTGAGGAGTCGCCGGCCGGCATGGCGGCGTCGCCGGTCGCGGTCACCGCTTAGCGACGGCGGGCGGGATCATGGCGACACAGACCAGGAGCAGCTCGGCACCGGAACTGCTCGTCGCCACGCCCCGTTCCACGGCGCCACGGAGGGCGCGACCGGTCGTCTGGTGGGCGGTCGTCGGGATCGCGGCGCTGGCGCTGCAGGCGTGGATCTATGGATCGTGGATCCTGTCGGGCGACGTCCACTCGGTCAGCGTCGGGCGCAGCCAGGTTCCGCACTCCGACCGCGTCTGGGCGTGGATCCTCCAGCCGCTGTTCCTCGCCGGCGCCCTCGCCGCGCTGGTGTTCGTGCTGCGCGGTTGCCGCCGGGAGCGACGGCTGACGCTGGAGGCCAAGATCCTGCTCGCCTGGTGGGCGGTGATGTGGATGGACCCGGCCGCCAACTTCCTGCGACCTCAGTACTACTTCAGCTCCTACTACCTGAACATCGGATCGTGGGCGCCGCACATCCCCGGCTGGGTCAGCCGCCGGGGTGGAGACCTCGCGTTCACACCGATGATCAACGTTTCCAGCTACACGGCCTCCGTGCTGGCGGCCGTCGGCGGCGCGAAGCTGATGGGGCGCCTGCGCGCCCGCCGGCCGCGGACCGGAGCGCTCGGACTGGTGCTGGTCACGTGGGTGGTCCTCTCGGCCGCGGTGTTCGTCACCGAGGACGTGCTGATCCACGCCGGGTGGCTCGCCTGGAACGGCATCCCGGCCGTGACCCCGTGGGCGCACAGCCGGTGGGCGATCCCGATGACCGAGGTGCTGGGCTGGGGGATTCCGCAGACCGCGCTCGCGGCGCTCCTGTTCTTCAGGGGCGACCGCGGCGAGGTGGCGGTGGAGCGCGGCATCGATCGCGTGCGACTGTCGGGCTGGCGCCGGACGCTGCTGAGCACGCTGGCCGTGATCGGCTTTGCCACGGCGGCGCAGGGCGTCTACGCCGTGATCAGCGCCCCCATCGGTCTCTACGTCGGCGCGCAGCCGAAGCTCCCGAGCTACCTGCGCAACGGCGTGTGCGGTCCGGGAACGCCCTACCGCTGCCCCGCGCCTGGGGTTCCCGTGCTCCTCCCGCGCACCCCGGCTCAGTAGGCCCCGGGGGCCAGCCGGGCCGCCCGGCGCACGAGCGTGGCACGCAGCGGGAGGTTCGCGAGACTCGAGCTGTCGCCGACGTAGATCCGGTAGCGGCCGGGGGTGATGACCCAGGTACCGAGCCGGTCGCTCCAGTGGGCGAAGCTGGTGGCACCCAGCGGAATCGACACCGACGCCGACTGGCCGGGGCTCAGCGACACCTTCTGAAAGCCCTTCAGCTGGCGAGGCGGCTCGGCGGCGGCGGCGGGCATGCCGACGTAGGCCTGGGTGACGTCGGCGCCGTCGTAGCCGCCGGTGTTCGTCAGCGTGAAGCGCGCCATCGCGCCGTTACCGGGCGCGGCGACCAGGCGCAGGTGCGAGAAGTGAAAGCGCGTGTAGGAGAGGCCGAAGCCGAACGGGAACAGGGGCGTGATCTGCTTGGCGTCGTACCAGCGGTAGCCGACGAGCAGCCCCTCGCTGTAGCTCGAGTGCGGGCCGACGGTGTCGCCGGGCTCCATCACGCCGGGGTACTGCGCCTTGGTCTTCAGCGGATCCTGGGAGAGCGAGGCCGGGAAGGTCAGCGGCAGATGGCCGGACGGGTCGACGTCGCCGAACAGCAGCGCGGCGATAGCGGTGCCGTCGACCTGACCGGGATACCAGTTGTCGATCACGCTCTGGACCTGGCCGATCCACGGCATGGCCACCGGATCGCCGCTCTGAACGACGACGATCGTGTTCGGGTTGGCCGCCGCCACAGCGGACACGAGCGCGTTCTGATCGGGACCGAGATAAGTGCAGTCGGTCGGTGAGAGCACGTCGATGAACGAGCAGGTTCCGCTGTTGGCGTTCAGGTTGGGACGGTCGGAGCCCTCGATCTCGACGTCGTTGACGAACACGACGGCGACGCTTGCCGCCGCGGCGGCGCTCGCCGCGGCCTGGACCACGTCGCCACCGTTGTAGGTGACGGTGTCCCCGAGCTGCCGCGCGCGGCCGGTGATCGCGCTGAGCGGCGCGATCACGTTCGCGTCGTAGCCGAACTCGGGGACGTGCCCGCTGCCGTAGCCCTGCTCGGCCAGCATCGCGCCGAGCGGGCTGGCCGCCGAGCCGATCACCGCGATCCTCTTGCCCGCGCCGCCGAGCGGGAGCAGCGCGCCGCCGTTCTTCAGCAGCACGCTGCCGTCCTCGGCGATCGTGGTGGCGGTCGCGATGCTCTGCGGGTCGGTGGCGTGACCGAAGGCCGCGGCCGTGCCCTCGGCCGGGGCGTGGTCGAACAGACCGATCCGGAACATCGTGACGATGGTCCGGTCCACCATCTCGTTCAGCGCTCCCATCGGGACCTCGCCCTTGTCGATCGCGGTCGACAGCGCCGAGCCGAAGTACGTGGCCGAGGGCATCTCCATGTCGAGCCCGGCGAGCGCGGAGGCGACGGTGGAGTGGGTCGCGCCCCAGTCGGACATGACGAATCCGCCGAAGCCGAACTGGTCGTCGAGCACGGTGTGCAGCGTGTACGGGTTCTGGCAGGCGTAGATGCTGTTGATGCGGTTGTAGGAGCACATCACCGCGCCGACGCCGGCCTTCACGGCCATGTCGTAGGCGGGCAGGTCGATCTCCTGCATCGTGCGCGCGCCGGCGTCGGAGGAGTCCGTGTTGCGGTGGGTCTCCTGGTCGTTCAGCGCGTAGTGCTTGACCGTCGCGATCACGTGCTCGGACTGGACGCCGCGGATGAACGCGGCGCCCGCTGACCCGGCCAGAAACGGATCCTCGCCGGCGTACTCGAAGTTGCGCCCGTTCAGCGGGTTGCGGGCGATGTCGACGCCGGGGCCGAGCAGGATGTTGACCCCCTTGGCCAGCGCCTCCTTGGCGATCACCTGCCCGTACGTGGTGGCCAGCGCCGGATCCCAGCTCGCGGCCAGATCGATGCTGTCGGGGAACGCCGTCGTGTTGGACTGCGCGTCGCCGACCCCGTTGGTGGCGTCGTTCAGCGCGAGCGTGGGGATGCACAGCGCGGGATCGGCCGGGATGTAGCTTGCGGCGTACGGGTTCGGGCCAAGCAGCGTGGTGAGCGCGCTGGCGCTGACCAGGTCACCGGCACCGGCGACCAGCCGGAGCTTCTCGGCCATCGGCATCGAGCTCAGCAGCTCCTGCGCGCGGGTGGCCGGCGACAGGCCGGCGTTCATCCACGGACACGACGGCGTCGCCGCAGCGCTCGCCGACGCGGCCGGTAATCCCATCACCAGCATTGCCCCGACGATCGCCACGCCCGACCGCAGACCTCGCATCTCTCTCCTCCCTGACATCAAGAACGCGGGCGCCAGCTTACAGCCGGATCTGAAAGACTCGCGCGATGCTCGTTCTCAACGGAGTGGACGCGGTCAGGGCCCTGGTCGGCCAGGAGGTCGCCGTCAGCGGCTGGCACGAGGTGACCCAAGCGGACATCAACACCTTCGCCGACGTGACCGGCGATCACCAGTTCATCCATGTCGACCCCGAGCGGGCCAAGCAGACCCCGTTCGGCGGCACGATCGCTCACGGCTACTACACCCTGTCGCTGATGCCGATGTTCATCGACCAGATGGTCGAGTTCACCGGCTTCAGCTTCGGACTGAACTACGGCATCAACAAGCTGCGCTTCCCGGCGCCTCTGCCGGTCGGCGCCAACGTCCGGCTGCGCGCGTTCATGACGGCCGTGGAGGACATCCCCGGCGGCATCCAGATGCTGCGCCTCGACACGTTCGAGACCGACGCCGCCGACAAGCCGGTGTGCGTGGCCGAGACCGTCACCCGCCTGTACGTTTAGGCCGCCGTTCGCCTGGGGTCAGGCTTCGTCGGCGACGGTCGCCAGCTGGAGCGGGGCGAGCGCGGGGAGCGCCACGGCGGGGGCGCGCCGGGCGCGCGCGGTGCGCCCGAAGCGCGTCGGCGCCCACGCGATCAGCCCACCGACGCCGGGCACCCAGATCGCGATCGCGTGGTACACGAGCACCGCTCCGACCGAGGCCGCGGGCGAGAAGCCGTACAGGACAAGCGCGCCGGCAAGCCCCGAATCGAGCACGCCGAGCCCGGCCGGCATCGGGATCATCGTGGCCAGGTAGCCGATGAAGTAGGCGATGGCCAGCGCCGGGACCCCGATCGGGTGGCCCGTGGCCTGGCACGCCGCCCACAGCGCGGCCATGTCGAAGCACAGGAAGCCGGCGGCACCGAGCAGCCGCCAGTGCGGCCGGAACAGCGCCTGCCAGCCACCCTCCAGGCCGGCGGCGATCCAGCGCACCAGGCGCGGCGCGCGCGCCCCGTACCTGCGCCCGACCACGATCGTCAACGCCGCGCTGCCGAGGACGATGACCGAGACGAGGATCGGGCCGCCGGTGTGCTCCAGGTCGTGCGGTCCGCCGGACACGCCGATGAGCAGCAGCGCGGCAAACGTGGCGTTCAGCAGAAAGCCGAATGCGGTCAACAGGCTGAGCAGCGCGCCGCAGCGCTCCAGCAGCTGCCGGGTGCCGATGCCGTGGCGGCGGAGCAGCAGCCCCGTGGCACCGGCCGAGGCGAAGTTGCCGCCGGGCAGCACCGCTCCGGCGCCCATCGACATCCACGCCACCTGGCGGCCGGTTCCCGGCGAGGGCTCGGGGAAGAAGCGGCGGAAGAGGATCGGGTAGCACGCGCACGAGGCCAGCTCCAGGCCGATCGCCGCGAGCACCCAGCCGGAGCTCATGTCGCTGATCTGATCGATCACCTCGCCGGGCGGCGCGACCCAGAACAGCAGGCCGACCGAGAGCAGGCCGATCGCCGCGGTCAGGATCGCCCGGGCGCTCGGCCGTGAAGAGGCCGAGCCGCTTTCATGGTCGTCGCTCATCGGACCCACATCGTCATGTATCGGCGTTAGCCGGGTGTCTGCCCGAGTTAAGCTCTGAGTAAGGGCGGTCACATAAACCTGACGCCGGCTACGCCGCCGCCGGGATAAACGTCATCGCGCGCTCGGCGAGCGCGGTGATCGTGAGGCTCGGGTTCGCGCCGACGTTGGCGGGCACCGCCGAGCCGTCGCAGACGAGCAGGTTCTCGTAGCCGAAGACACGGTGCTGGCTGTCGATCACGCCCGTCGCGGGCGAGTCGCCGATGACCGCGCCGCCGAGGATGTGCGCGGTCGTGGGGATCGCCAGCATCGCCTCGGTGACGCCCGAGAACGCCGTCCCGTCCATCCGCTGAGCGAACCACCGCGCCGCGTCGTAGGCGGCCGGCACGTTCGTCGGGTTCGGATTCAGTGGATCCTGCTCGGTGGTCAGCGCGACGTTCCCGTTCGGCAGCCGGCGCTTCACCCTCAGCCGGATCGAGTTGTCGAGCGTCTGCATCACGAGCAGGATGATCGTGCGTCGCGAGGTGCCCTTGATCTTGAACGCCTGCACCGCCTCATGCGGCCGACGGGCCACGGCGGCCAGGAAGTGCAGCGGCTGGGTGCCCCGCTTACCCGCCTGCACCAGCATGTTGAACAGCAGCGACTGCGTGTCGCCGCCCTCGCCGTAGGTGACGACCTCGATGTGGGTGTCGGCGTCGGTATGGATGCTCGAGGTGATGGCGATCGACTTGGCGAAGTTGCGCGTGTCGGACTCCGGCGCACTGACCGACATGATCGACTCGCTGTTCGTGCGCACGACGTAGCCGAGCCGCTCGGAGAGCCGCGGCAACGAGCCGCCGAGCTTGCACCGCTGCAGCAGCCGGTTGGTGCCGAGCGCGCCGGCGGCGAGCACCACGCCGTGGGCCCGGATCGACCTCAGATCCCGGCGGATGAGCGCGCCAGAGCGTTGGTGGGTGACCTCGTAGCCCTCGGACCCGTCGCCGCCGCCGAGCGGGCGGATGTCGGTGACGGAGCGCTCGGGCAAGATCGTCACCCCGAGCCGCTCGGCGAACCACAGGTAGTTCTTGCGCAGCGTGTTCTTGGCGCCGTGACGGCAGCCGACCATGCACGCGCCGCAGCGCAGGCAGCCGGTCCGCTCGGGTCCCTCGCCGCCGAAGTAGGGGTCAGCCACGCGGCGCCCGGGCTCGCCGAGGAACACGCCGACGCGCGCGCGGTGGTAGGTGTCGCCGACGCCGATCGCCTCGCCGTACTCCTTCAGCAGCAGGTCGGCGTCGCCGTCGCGGTCGTACTCGGCGACCCCCAGCATCCGCTCCGCCTCCTCGTAGTGCGGCGCCAGCTCGGCCTCCCAGTCGGCCAACCCGTTCCACTGCGGGTTCGCGTAGAAGCCGGGCATCGCGCGGTACAGGGTGTTGGCGTAGCCGAGGCTGCCGCCGCCGACGCCGCAACCCGAGGCGATGAAGATGTCCTTGAACAGGGTCAGCCGCAGAATCCCGCGCAGGCCGATCTGAGGCGCCCAGTAGTAGTTACGGGCGTCCTTCGTCTCCTGCGCAAAATCGGCGTCCTCGAAGCGCCGACCACACTCCACGATCGCCACCCGGTAGCCCTTCTCGGCCAGTCGCAGCGCCGACACGCTGCCGCCGAAGCCGGACCCGATGACGAGCCAGTCGTAGTCGGTCACGCTGGGATTGTGACGTGCACGGGCCCCTCGGCGTCGAGCAGCCGCCCGCCGGCACGTCCGCTGCGCAGCGCGATGATCTCGCCGACGATCGAGACGGCCGTCTCGGCCGCGGTGCGGGCGCCGAGATCGAGGCCGATGGGGGCGGCGATCCGCCGCAGCTGCTCCTCAGAGACGCCGGCGCCAAGCAGCCGCTCGCGGCGGTCGGCCTGGGCGCTGCGGCTGCCCATCGCGCCGATGTAGCCGGCGTCTGACGCGAGCGCCGCCAGCAGCGCCGCGTCGTCGAGCTTCGGGTCGTGGGTGAGCACGGCGATCGCGGTGGCGGCATCGATCGGCGCCAGCTCGGCGAACGCCTCCTGCGGCCAGACGGCGAGCACCCGCTCGGCGCCGGGGAACCGCTCCGGGGTGGCGAACCGGGCGCGGGGATCGATCACGTACGCCCGCCAGCCGAGGAGCCCGGCGGCGGCGGCCAGGTGGGCGGCGAAGTCGACGGCACCGACGATCAGCAACCGCGGCGGCGGCGCCGCAACGTCGACGAACACCGTCACGTCGCCGATCACGTGCAGCGCGCGGTCCTCCGACCACAGCGCCTCGCCGGCGAGCATCGCCGCCTCGGCGTCGAGCCGAGCATCCCCGAGCGTGCCGGCCGGAGCCTCGCCGTCAACCACGAGCAGCTCCGCGCCAGCGTCTCCCCCCACGACCGTCACCCGGGCCACGCGCTCCCCCGCTCGAGCCAGCTGGCCGAAGCGGGCCAGCGCGCCGTCCGGCCGGTAGGCCTCGACGAACACCGCGATCTCCCCGCCGCACGGCAGCCCGACATCCCACGCCTCCTCGTTGGCGATGCCGTAGCGCAACAGCTCCGGGGCGGCGCCGGCCAGCACCTGCTCTCCCACCTCGACGACCGCTCCCTCGACGCACCCGCCGGAGACGGCGCCGACGATCTCACCCGAGCCGTTCACGGCCATCTTGGTGCCGATCGGCTGCGGCGCCGAGCGCTTGGTCTCGACGACCGTCGCCACCGCGACGGGCTCGCCCGCCAGCGCCCAGTCGTGCACCGTGTCGAGGACCGGTCTCATCGCGCGGCGAGCACGGCGTCGTAGTCCGCCCAGGTGTCGACATCCCGCGGAACCCGGCCGCGCACCGGCACGTCCCGCACCTCCGGTCCGTAGCGGTCCATCAGCTTCCACACGCCCTTGTCGCCGTGCAGCGCGCGCAGCTCGGCAAACACCGAGCGCCCGAAGGCCAGCGGGTGCCCGCGCCCGTCCTCGTAGGCGCACGCGGCCAGCGCCGCGTCGCCCCGCCCGTCGATCAGCGCCCGCACGGTCGCCGCCGACACCCCGGGCTGGTCGCCGAGCATCAGCACCAGCGCGTCGGCCGCCGGGTCGACCGCGGCCAGCGCCGCGGCGATCGAGGACGAGCAGCCCTCGCCGAACGCCGGGTTCACCACGACGTGAAAGCCGCCGATGTCAACCGCCCGCAGCACCGCCTCGGCGCCGCCGCCGACGACGCACAACCGCTGATCGAACGCGCACGCGCGCGCCACCGAGAGGACATGATCAAGCAACGTCGTCGAACCGTACGGCAGCAGCTGCTTCGGCTGGCCGAGTCGCTTCGACCCTCCGGCCGCGAGCACGAGCCCGGTGACGGTCATCGGTGCATCGCCTCCCACACCCGCCCGGGCGTGCACGGCATGTCGAGGTGGCGAACGCCGAATGGCTCCAGCGCGTCGACGATCGCGTTCACGATCGCCGGCGGCGAGCCGACCGTGGCCGACTCACCGATCCCCTTGGCGCCGATCGGATGGTGCGGGGACGGGGTCACGGTGAAGTCGGTCTCCCAGTCGGGCACCTCCAGCGCCGTCGGGATCAGGTAGTCCATCAGCGACCCGGCCAGGCAGTTGCCCTCCTCGTCGAAGGCGATCTGCTCCATCAGCGCGATCCCGACCCCGTCGGTCAGCCCGCCGTGGACCTGGCCCTCGATGATCTTCGGGTTGATCCGAGTGCCGCAGTCGTCGACGGCGACGAAGCGACGCACCTTCACCTTGCCGGTGTCGGGGTCGATGTCGACGACGCACAGGTAGGCGCCGAACGGGAACGTGAGGTTCGGCGGGTCGTAGACGATCTCGGCGTCGAGGCTGCCCTCGACCCCCGGGGGCAACTCCACCGAGCCGCGGGCCGCCATCGCGATCTCCTGGATCGAGGCGCTCTGCTCGGGGTCGCCGGTCACGAACCAGCGTCCGCGCTCCCACTCCAGGTCGGCCGCCGAGACTTCCAGCATCGCCGAGGCGATCAGCCGCGCCCGCTCGCGCACGCGGCGGGCCACGAGCGCCGCCGCGGCACCGCTGACCGGCGTCGAGCGCGACCCGTAGGTGCCCATCCCGAACGGCGTCGTGTCGGTGTCGCCGTGGACGACGTCGATGTCCTCAGGCGGGATGCCCAGCTCCTCGGCCACGATCTGGGCGAACGTCGTCTCATGGCCCTGGCCCTGCGTCTGCACGCTGATCGCCAGCTGCGCCTTGCCCGTCGGATGCACGCGCAGCGTCGCCGAGTCGTTCAGCCCCAGCCCGAGGATGTCCATGTGCTTGCGCGGCCCCGCGCCGACCGCCTCGGTGAAGAACGAGATCCCGATGCCCATCAGCTCGCCGCGGTCCCGCTTCTCGGCCTGCTCGGCCCGCAGCTGCTCGTATCCGGCCAGCGCCAGCGTCTTGCGCAGCGCGGTCTCGTACTCGCCCGAGTCGTACACCCAGCCCGTCTGCGTGCGGTACGGGAAGCGGTCGGGGGCGATCAGGTTGCGCAGCCGCAGCTCGGCCGGATCAAGTCCGAGCTCGTCGGCCAGGCAGTCGACGAGCCGCTCGACCGTGTACACCGCCTCGGCGATCCGAAACGAGCAGGCGTACGCCACGCCGCCGGGGGCCTTGTTGGTGTAGACGCCGGTGACGCGGCAGTGCGCGGCCTGCAGCTCGTAGGAGCCGGTGAACACGTCGAAGAACCCGGCCGGGTAGCGGGTCGGCTGCGCCGTCGAGTTGAACGCGCCGTGATCGGCCAGCGCGTCGGCGCGGATCGCCAGCAGCCGGCCGTCGCGGTCGGCGGCGATCGCGGCGCGGATCGCGTAGTCCCGGGCGAAGCCGGTCGACATCAGGTTCTCCGAGCGGTCCTCCATCCACTTCACGGGGCGCCCCAGCATCATCGCGGCGACCATCGCGCAGATGTACCCGGGGTACACGGGGACCTTGTTGCCGAAGCCGCCGCCGACATCCGGCGAGATCACCCGGATCAGGTGCTCGGGGATCCCCATCAGCTGCGCGTACAGCGTGCGGTGGGCGTGGGGCGCCTGCGTCGTGCACCACAGCGTCACCTTGCCGCTGATCCGCTCGAACTCGGCCACCGCCCCGCACGTCTCCAACGGCGCGGGATGCGAGCGCGGGTAGACCAGCTCCTGCTCCACGACGACGTCAGCCGCCGCGAACACCCGGTCGGTGGCCTCCCTGTCGCCGGACTCCCAGTCGAAGATGTGGTTGTCGCGCTGTCCCTCGCGGTCGTCGCGGATCAGCGGCGCGCCGGGATCGAGCGCGGCATGGGGGTCGATCACCACCCCGAGCGGCTCGTACTCCACGTCGATCAGCTCCAGCGCGTCGCGCGCCGCGTAGCGATCGTCGGCGACCACGAAGGCGACCTCCTGGCCCTGGAAGCGCACCTTGTCGGTGGCCAGCACCGCCTGCATGTCGCCCGACATCGTCGGCATCCACGCCACCCCGCGGCCCTCCAGGTCGCGGCCGGTGATCACCGCGTGGACCTTCGGATGCTGCAGCGCCGCGGCGGCGTCGATCGAGACGACCCGCGCGTGCGCCCACGGACTGCGCAGCACCGCCCCGTGCACCATCCCCGGCAGCTGCACGTCATCGACGTACTTGCCCTGACCGCGGATGAAGCGCGCGTCCTCCTTGCGTCGAAGCGCTCCGAAGCCGATCACGCGTTCTTCGACCGGCGTCGTGTGGTGCGGCTCCGTGGACACGC
Organism: Solirubrobacteraceae bacterium; assembly: GCA_035552615.1. Lineage (GTDB taxonomy): Bacteria > Actinomycetota > Thermoleophilia > Solirubrobacterales > Solirubrobacteraceae > Palsa-465. Next base: position 5,852 of record DASZLC010000014.1, on the reverse strand, counting down.
TTCCTCCTTCGCCCTGGAGTTTGACAGCAACGCCACGCCCGGGTCAACCGGGACCTAAGCGATGGCTTAGGAGTGCCGCGGTCACCCCGGATCGAACCGACTGTTGCGCTGTACAGGTCGGGGATGGCCTCACAGCCCGTGTGCGCGCCTCTCGGGCACGGGCGACGCCCGTGACCTGCCGTGTGCTCATAACGTGAATCTCGGGCTCGGCCGCCGCGGGAGAACCCCCCGGGGGTGTAGCAGGTAGCAGGAACGCGCACTGTTCGGCTAGCGGGTGCGGGAAATGGTCACTGGCTCCGATGACAGCGCACCGCGGCCGCGACATGGTCAAGAGGCAACTCATTGGCATCTCGTTAGCGACCATGTCTTCAGGAGTCCTTGTGCGTAAACCGATACTTCTCGCTGGACGATCCTCGTCAAAACGCCGATCTTCGATCACGGCACCCTCACTGTGAGCTAGACGCGACGGCCCGGGAGTGTGCCTGATGCGCACTCACACTCACGCTCCCGGTGCCGCATGACACTATCCGGCTGCATTGGCGTCGGTGCACTCGCGCTGTTGGAAGGGGCGCTTGTCGCGCTGCCCAAGGACGAGGCACTTCACAGCCTCGCTCGCTGGCGGTCACCGGCGTGGGCCGCCGCGCTGCCGGGATCGATCTTGGTGGGTACGTTCGGTGTGCAGGCGTTGCCCTTGCTGGCCGTCGCGCTGGTCGCACTGGCGGGCCTGGCAGCAGTAGTGCTATCGGCGGCCGCGTTGCTGAGCGTGGCGCAGTGGCCGCGGTCAGCGATGCTCCCGGTGGGCCTGACCCTTGCGGCCCTGTCGGCGGTAACCGGCGGGTGGAGCGGCGAGCTCTCGGCGAGCACTCTCACCGGGCTCGGATGCCTGACCGTTGGCGTTGCCCTCGTTCGGCTAATCCCACGCCACTTCATTCTCAGTGGAGTGATCTCGATGTGTCTCGTCGATGTGACGCTGTTACTGCTGGGAGCCGGTCAGCCCGCGGCCGCCCTGATGAGTCATGCGGCACGGCACCTACCGGGGCCGGTGTTCGCTCACGCTTCGGCCGGCCCGATTTCCACCGACTACCCCGACCTGGTCCTGGCCGGAGTCCTCGGTGGCTTCGTGGGGGGTCACCCCAACCAGTGGCGCACGGCCGCGCTGCTGGCGACGCTCGTGGCCGCGTACGGAATGCTGCTTCCCTACGCCGGCACGCTGCCGGCGACGGTGCCGATCGCGGTCACCTTTGTCATCTGCCGTCCTCGGCGGCTCCACGAGCGCTCGCGGCACGAGCGGGGGACGGTGCTGCCCCCGAGCGGCATCACCTAGCGACCGAACGCCGCGCGGTAGTCGACGTCTGAGCGCTCGATCGCCGCGTTCACGGTGCGGCACACCCCGCACTTGATCCGCAGCTTGCGGTTCATCCACTCGGCCGGCATCGACGCGGCGAGCACGTTGCCGCACCGCACGCACGTGTAGTCATCGTCGCCGTTGCCGTGGAACACTGGCCGCGCCGGATCGTCCTGGAGCGCCGTGCCGCCGTCGGGCGGCACCTCGCCGGGCTTGACCTCGCGCATCGCTCGCTGCATCTCACGCCTCCTTCAGAGCGTGCCCAGCTTCCCGGTGAAGTCCGCGATCAGCGCGTCGAGCACGGTCTGGACCACGCTCTCCCCCATCGAGGCCGCCTTGCCGCTGATCTGCGCGGCGGTGTGGACGCTGCCGCCCCCGTTCTGCAGGGTGAAGGTCACGTCGGCATTGGCGTACCCGCTGCCCTGCGCCTCGCGCGACTTGACCCGCAGCACGGCGCGGTGCGCCGCCGGGTCCTGCTCGGCGACTGTGACGGTCCCGACGAACTTCATCGACATCGCCCCCATCGACACGAGAATCTGCGCCTTGGCGCTGTCGGGGCTGATCCGTTCGATCACCGTGCCGCCCTCGACCGCGGGGATCACCCGGTCGAGATCGAGGATTGCCTGCCAGGTCTCGTCGGTCGGCTTCTCCGACTCGAACGAATGGTCGAGCTCAACCATGCTCCACAACTCCTCTCATAGAAAGACACTTATAGATTGCACTGTGATATAGGATTTCATTCATGCTCAAACCGGGGACATATACGCTTGGCCCAAGCGACGGCGCGCTCACCGTGCGCACCGGGAAGACCGGCGCGGCGGCGAAGGCCGGCCACAACCTCGTGATCGAGGTGGGGTCGTGGAGCGCGGAGCTCGCGGTCGGCGCCGACGGGCCGACGGGCATGTCGCTGACCGCCGACCCACGATCGCTGAGCGTGCTGGAGGGCACCGGTGGCATCCAGGCGCTCGGCGACGAGGAGAAGGACAGCATCCGGCAGACGATCGACACCGACGTGCTGCAGGGCGGCGCGATCGCCTTCCACTGCACGCGGGTCACCGGCGAACGGGTCGACGGCGAGCTCGAGCTGCGCGGCCAAACGCACCCGCTGGCCTTCGAGCTGACGCTCGACGACACCGGCCACCTCACCGGGATCGCCCGCTTCAAGCAGACCGACTGGGGCATCAAGCCGTATTCGGCGCTGTTCGGCACGCTGAAGGTCGTCGACGAGATCGACGTCGCGATCGACATCACGCTCTCCGAGCCCAGCTAGTCCCGGTACACGGCCTGGGCATCGAGCCCACCCTCGACGCCGGGCGGCAGCTCGCCGGTGCCATGCGCGTACAGCGCCAGATCGGCGATCGTGGCGATGTGCGGGGGCTCTGTCACGGTGACGAACTCGCCGCTATCCCACTTCAAGGCGTTGGCGGGCGCGCTCAGCGCCATCCCGGCGAGCAGGCGGGCCTTGGCCAGGATCTTGCCGGTGGCGCTGATGATCGCCGCGCTCGTGCCGGACGACGGGCTCGTGTTGTAGCCGTGGCCGTCGCCGAAGCGGCTCGTGTCGGCGGGCACGACCTTCACGTCGAGCGGCGGGACGCCGAGCTCGCCGGCGACCAGCTGCGCGTACTCCCGCTCGTGCCCGTCGGGCTCGGTGGTCAGGCTCAGCACCATCTTGCCCGTCGGGTGGATGCGCAGGAACACTGCGCGATATGCCTCATCGGCCATCGTCTGCCTCCTCGTTCGATCCGCTCGCCGCGCCCGCCAGACGCTGGCGCTCCTGGTGCGCGGTGAGCGCGTTGTGCTCCTCCAAGTCGCAGAAGCTCGGTTGCGGCCCGCCGAGCGGATGCGGCGGCACCGCGGGGCGCTGGCACCCCGGGTAGATACACAGCTTCATCGCCCCCACCCCGGTGTCGTGCGCCCGCGGCTCGGGCCGTACCCGCTCGGCATCGCCACCGAGCTGCCCGCCACGGGAGTCGCGCTGGCCCATGGTTCATCGTCCTCAGCTCGCTGCGCCCGCGGAGCCGGCGACGGCCGCCAGGATGCACCATCGTCCGAGCGCTCGGCGGCGATCGCGTCGACCACCTGCTCCAGCGCCCCGAGCGTGTGTCCGCTGACGAGCGCCGCGCAGTGCGGCAGCGCGGCCGCCATCCCGCCGGCGCGCGGCGAGAAGCCGGCGGCGGCAACGCGCGGGTTGACCCACACGATCCGGTAGGCGAGCCGCTCCAGGCGCTCCATCTCCCGCGCCACCAGCGCCGGGTCGCCCCGCTCCCAGCCGTCGGACAGGATCACGATCACCGCGCCGCGCGCCATCCCCCGCCGCCCGTGACGATCGTTGAACTGCTTCAGCGCGTCGCCGATCCGCGTCCCGCTCGACCAGTCGGGAGCCGCCGCGGCAGCGCGCTGAATCGCCCGCTCAGGGTTGCGCGAGGACAGCGCGCGCGTCAGCCTGGTCAGGCGCGTGGCGAACACGAACGCCTCGCTGCGGTTGCCGCTGCCCGCTCCGGACCGCAGCCCGGCGCCGGCCGCGCACGTGAGGAACTGCAGGTACGCGCGCGCGTAGGGCTCCATCGAACCCGAGATGTCGCACAGCAGCACGAGCCGGCGGCGCACGATCCGCCGGCGCCGACGGCGCAGCTCGATCGGGTCGCCCGCCGTGCGCAGGCTCCCGCGCAGCGTCCGCCGCAGGTCGATCCGCTCGCCATGCCGGCGCCGACGGGTGCGCCGGGTGCGCCGCACCGGCGTCGCCACCCGCAACCGGGCCATCAGCCGGTACAGGTCGGCCAGCTCGCCCGGCGCCAGCGCGTCGAAGCGCTTGTCGCGCAGCAGCTCCTCGGCGCTGGCCAGGGTCGGCACCTCAATCTCCTCGCCCGCCGGCTCACGCTCGTCGCGCCCGGCGTCCGGGGGCGCACCGGCGGCGGCGAGCTGATCGCCGCGCCGGGTCCCGGAGCCGTCTCGCTCCGGGCGATCCCGCTCCTCGGGCGGCGCCGCCACCGACTCGGCGTCGGGCGCGAGGACCGCGTCGGGCGAACCCCCACCGAACACGTCCGCGAACACGCGGTCGAACACGGTCAGGTGGGAGTGGTCGGAGACGAACACCGCGCGCGCCGTCCAGTACAGGCGCCGGCGCGTGATCGGCTTGACCAGCGCCAGCGCGGCGGCGAAGCGGGCGGAGCGCTCGACGGTGACGGGCACCCCGGCGGCGTGCAACCGCCGCCCCAGCGTGCCGGCCAGCGCCGGCAGGTCGAGGACCACCGTGCGGAGCTGAAAATTCACGGGACGCTCCCCACGAGTCGATCCAGCCCCGCCGCCCGGAGCACCTCCTGGTCCTCGGAGTACTTCAGCACCGACCCCAGCGTCCGGTCGATGGCCGCCGCGTCGAGCCGCTGCACGCCGAGCAGCCCCAGCGCGGCCAGCCAGTCGATCGCCTCGGCGATCCCCGGCGGCTTCTGCACGTCGGAGTCGCGCATCGCGCCGACGGCGGCGGCGACCTGCACGGCCAGCGTCTCGGCGGCGCCCTTCACGCGACGGCGGATGATCTCCACCTCGCGCTCGGCGCTCGGGTAGTCGATCCAGTGGTACAGGCAGCGGCGCTTGACGGCGTCGTGAAGGTCGCGGGTGCGGTTGGAGGTCAGGACGATCACCGGCGGATGGGTAGCGCGCACGGTGCCGAGCTCGGGAATTGTGACCGCGGCCTCGCCGAGCAGCTCCAGCAGGAACGCCTCGAAGTCGTCGTCGGCGCGGTCGACCTCGTCGATCAGCAGCACCGCGGGGCGGGGGCCAGGATGCTCCAGCGCGCGCAGCAGCGGCCGGGCGATCAGGTAGTCGCGCCCGAACAGGTCGCGCTCGGAGAGCTCGCCCCCGCTCGCCTCGGCCAGCCGGATGGCCAGGAGCTGCCGCGGGTAGTTCCACTCGTACAGCGCCTCGGCGGCGTCGATCCCCTCGTAGCACTGCAGGCGTATGAACGGCGTGTCGAGCACGGCCGCCAGCGACCGCGCCGCCTCGGTCTTGCCGACGCCCGCCTCGCCCTCCAGCAGCAGCGGCTGCGGCAGCCGCAGGCTGAGGAAGATCGACGTCGCCAGGCCCTCGTCGACGAGGTAGTCGACGGCCGCCATCCGCGCCGCCAGCGTCTCGACATCCGGCACCAGGTGCCGGACCTCGCCGGCGGCGTCTCCCGTCGTACTCATGCCGCCTCGTAGCTGCGCCGGCACCCCTCGCCGCAGAAGTAGACCGTCTCGCCGTCGCGCTCGGTCCGCGGCGTGTCGGCGTCAACGACGACGGTCATCCCGCATACCGGGTCGGTGGCCGTGATCGCCGCCGGACTGCGGCCCGCGCCGTGCGCCGAGTGCTCGCCGGTACGGCGCACCGTGATGATCCGGGCCAGGATCGACACCGCGATCTCGCTCGGCGAGCGCGCGCCGATGTCGAGCCCGGCCGGGGAGTCGATCTCGGCCAGCAGCTCCTCGCTGACCCCGGCGGCGCGGAGCTCGTCGATCACCGCCCCGCCGCGCGT
>DASZLC010000013.1:0-25564 GCA_035552615.1 Solirubrobacteraceae bacterium | reverse complement strand
CCAGATAGTGATCCTGGAGCAAAGTCGGCCCGTTCGGCCCGACGGTCAGCGAATACTCGTCGCTGGGAGCTGGGATGCCCGAATCCGTCGTCGTCCGGGGCACCTGAGGATCCTCGCTCATCGGTGTCTCCTTCCTGGCGGGGTCCGCCATTTGTTGGGCAACTGGGTCTGCATCGACGGCGTCAAGGCTCACACCCGGCGGGGTGAATCGACATCGCCCGCAACGGGTGATTTCCCCGACGGACCGCCAGCTACAGCTGCAGCGACGGCGGCTCGGGCGTCGCTTCGTGCCTCGGCACACTGCCGAACGGCGCGAAGATCAACACCGGCTGGTTCGCGCTCGGGACGCACACGTTCACCGTCACCGCCAAAGACAACGTCGGCAACATCACCACCGTCACCCACACCTACACAGTCGGCGTGTTGTAAACGCCCAACGACAAAGGCATCCGAGATCGCGGCTGCGGGTCTATATCCACGGCCGCGAGCCGCGGCCGGGGGTGGGGCATAACGGGTATCGATACGGCCGCGCTCGACCAGATGGTCGGCATGAGGTGGACCGGTTCCTCGGAGACGCGTCGAACGATGACCCGCAGTCGTTGCTCACGTCGGCAACTCTTCGCCAGTCTGCTCAGCTGCCATGTACGCGGCGTACCACTGGGTCCAGTTCGCATCTGCCTGCCCGGCGCGCGTCTCGTGCTCGCTGTGCGCGGCCTCCGCCCGCCGAAGCGCGCTCGCCAGGTCCGCGCTAGACGCGAATACCGTTTCAGTCGCATCGACGTGCCCCGGCAGTCGAGTCGTGACTTCCTGAAGCAGCCAGCCGTTGCCGTCTGGGTCGCTGAAGGTTGCAAAGGAGCCGTAGCTCTCGCGATCTGGTGCAGGCCCGCTCGCGCGGCCGCTCGTGTCGCCCAGCCGGAATTGAGCGCCCGGCGTCTGTGGGTGGAACACGTCGCTGACCTCGACACCCCTGGCGACGAGCGAGTCGCGCGCGGCCTCGATATCGGTGACGATCAGGTAGAGGCCCTCGGCCGAGCCCGGCGCGGCCGATGTTTTTTTCGTGCCGAATTGGATCGAGCAGCCCGAGCCGGGCGGTGTGAACTGGACGCCACGAAAGCCGTTGTCGAACTCGAAGTCGGCGTCGAGCCTCCATCCGAGACCCGCGTAGAAGGCCTTCGCACGGTCAACGTCGGACACGGGGATGACGACCACCTCGAGCCTCAAATCCATGCGCGCGACGCGCGCGACCCCGCTCTCACCGCTGCCACCGACCTCCGTCGGACTCACATTGACCTCCATCGCGATTGCCGGGGAATTCACTCAGCGGCGCAGCGCCGATATCGCAGCCTAGCTCCAGCGCCCCGGCGCGATCCCATCGTTCTCAGCCTCCGGCTAGCGCCCTCGATCCGCCAGCCCGAGCTCCGCGACGAGATCCGCCGCCGCCGGACCCGCCGCCGAGCGCGACGGCTCCCGCAGGGCAGCTTGTCGGCACGGGGCTCATTCATGCCCCAGTGAGCGCGTCAGCTCGGCATCAATTTCACTCAACCGTGCGATCTGTGTGCGCAGGTCGTAGAGCGCCTCGGCCCGGGCCCGGTTCCCCCTACCCTCGGAAGCCGCGAGCTCGGGGTCGCGCAGACGCGCGACGACCGCGTCGGCGAGGCTGCGCGGATCCTCGCTGGGCACGATGCCGTCGCATCTCAGCGCTTCCCGCACACCATCGACATCGGTCGCAACGACCGATCGGCCCGAGGCCATCGCCTCCAGCAGCGCGCAGGACATGCCGTCCCAACGGGAAGGGACGACGACGATGTCGGCCGCGGCGAACCAGGCAGCGACGTCCTTTTGGGCGCCGACCCAATGCACTCGTTCGAGCCCCGTGGCCTCGAGCCGAGCGCGATCCGGGCCGTCGCCCACTATCGCCAGTCGGGCTTCCGGGACGGCAGCTGCCACAGAAGGCCAGGCGGCCGCCAGGACATCCTGCCCCTTCTGCCTGCATACCCGCCCTACGCACACCACCAAGGGTCCACCGCACCGGCCGACGGAGTCCTCGGCCACCGCTCGGTGTTCCGGCGCGAAGCGAGTGAGGTCAACGCCGCACGGGACGACCACGAATCGGCCCGGGAATCCCCGTGCCCGTTCCCGTTCCGCCCGGCTGACGCACACTACGACGCGGGCACGGCGTGCTGCCCATCGCTCCCAAGCGCGCGCCGTATGCGGATAGCCGGCCTCGAACGACCAGCAATGCGGCTGAAAGACGACCGGTGCCCGCCCGGGGCACAGGCGGCCGGCAAGCCCCGCCTTCGCCGAGTGCAGGTGAACGACGTCGGGCTTGACACGGGCGATGAGTCGTCGTAGCGATACGGCCTCCATCAGGATCGCGGGGCTCGGGCTGCGGCTGGCGTCCCAGCGCACATGAGAAATCCACGCTTCGCCGAGCTCGTCAACGAACGGCTCGGTGGGCGGCGAGGCGACGGTAACCGTCCAGCCCAATTCGAGCTGGAACCTGGCCAAGCCGAGCACGACCTGCGCTACCCCGCCGGTCGTCGGTTGAGTTACGTGCAGAATCGATGGCACCGACGCGGCCTTTCTTAGGCCTGGCAGGAGTTCGCGACAGTCGCGCCGAACCCTGCTCTCGTCGTGGTCAACGGCGGCTTCTATCCGCGTGGGGTGCTTTGCTCGCCGAATCGTTACCGGCCGTAAGGCCGATCCCCGCCGCTTGGCGTCGGCCCTCTTGGGTGGCGGCGGCCACGATCCTGCTCGTAGGCGTCCCGTACCGCTCCGGATCTGCGGGGCAAGGTCCTGCACACATAACGCCCGCTGATGGCGGCGCCGTACTGCTTGTGGCGCTTGTGGGCATGCAGCTATTCACCTATACGGGCCGCCGCAGGCTCCGAACGCGGATCCTGCTGCCCCTCGTCGGTCTGGCCATCGCCATCGTCGTATCTGGCGCCGTAAGCACCGATCACTCAGCGCTGAGCGGGGTCGTCCGCTATCTCGAGATCTTCGTCGTGGTCCCCGCGGCCGCGTATCTGTCGCTCGACGACGCGACCGACCTCAAGGTTGTGCTCGCCGCACTCCTCGGCCTCGCTGCGATGGAGGGCGCGGTCGGCGTCTGGCAGTACGTCACCGGCGCGGGGGCAGGTTTGGGAGCGTCTACTAACCGGGCGGTCGGGACGTTCGGCGCCGACGAAGTGATCGCCATGTCCAAGGTCGTGACCTACGGTGCGCTCGTTGGACTCGCGTATGCGCTCACGGCCACTGGGTGGCGAGCGCGTTTGGGCGCACTCAGCGCGGCTTTGCTCATGGTGCCTCTGCTGATGTCGGTAAGCCGTGGCTCGTGGCTGGCCGCAATGTGCGCGGGGATGGTGATGCTGCTGCTGGTCGCCTGGCGCTGGACTGCGCTCCTGGTCGCGCTCGTCGCGCTGGTCACCGTCGGCACAGTCGTCGCTCAGGGCTCGCACAGCCTGGTACTGAAGCGAATGGACTCGCTCGTGAGCACGCTGGGCCACGCAGATCCCTCCGTGACGAACCGCTATCGGTTGTGGGACACCGCGCTGAACATCTGGGAGCACTACCCGGTGTTCGGCGTCGGCCCCAAGGCATTCCCTGACTATCGGGATCGCTACGCGAGCAAAGGACTGGTCGTGACGAGCGCCGAGTCCGACTCAGCTGGGTACCGGCTCGCTCCGATTCTCACACCGCACAGCCTGTATCTCCTGTTTCTCTCGGAGACGGGCGCGCTTGGTTGCCTAGCGCTCCTGGGCCTGTTCGGTTGGATGCTTGGTGGTTGCGTGCACGCGGTGCGAGCCGGGCCACGGGACGGAGTGCCACGAGTGTTTATCCTGTTCGCTCTCGGGTTCGCGGTCGCCGAGGCGGTCAACGGCGTGTACGGCGACATCGGAGGCGCCACAAGCGTCCTCGACGCCGTCCTGATCGGATGTGTGCTGTCGGCGGCGAGAGCGGGCGCTTGTCGGTCGACCCGAACAGCCGACGTCACCGCCAACTCGATCTCGTGAGCGCCGAGCCGGCCATCGCCCAACGATCGCCGCTGCTGCGGACCGCGATTGTTGTCGGCGCGATTGTTGCAGGCGGGAACCTGCTCGGGTTCGTGCGCGACATGCTGATCGCGGCGCTATTCGGTGCCACCGCGAAGACCGACGCCTTCATGACGGCGTGGACCATTCCCGAGACCACCTCGTCGATCCTGATGGAGGGTGCCCTGGCCTTCGTCCTGATTCCTCTGTTGTCGAGGGAGATCGCTCAACGGGGGGAACTGGTCCCGGTGATCAGGCGGACGCTTGCGCCTCTACTCCTCCTCGTCGCGGCGCTGTCGCTGGCCACGCTGGCCGGCGCGCCGGTACTCGTCCAGCTCCTCGCCCCCGGACTCCGCGACCCGCACGCGGCGATCACATGCCTGCGGCTGGCGGCCGGCACGGTCTTCTTCATGGGTGCCGCCGGTTATTTGAGTGCGGTGCTCGAATCAGAGGAACGGTTTCTCGTACCTGCCCTCGTGTATGTCGCCTACAACGTCGGAATAATCACGACGACGGTCATGTTCCACCGTACGTTCGGCGTGCTTGCTGCGGCGGCTGGTCTCACGATTGGTGCCGCATGCATGCTGATCGTGCAGCTACCTTTGTTCGTGCGTCGACTCGGGGGCCTGCGACAGGTCGTGGCGTGGAGCCCAAGTTCGCCGGGCTTGCTGGTTGCGCTGCTGCCCGCCGCGTTGTTCTTCGCGGTGCGCCAATCGCAGGTCTGGGTCGAGCGGTTCCTCGGCTCGTTCCTGCCCTCGGGTGCCATCACCCATCTCAACTACGCATCCAAGACCGCGCAGGTCCCGGTCACGCTCACCCTTGCGCTCGCGACCGTGAGCTTCCCGACGATCTGTCGCCTGCTGGCAAGCGGCGATCGCGAACGTTCAGGCCGTGCGCTTGAGCACGTGCTGGCGACCGCGCTCGCACTCGTGATCCCCGCGACCGTCTGCCTGATCCTGTTCGCACCCGGGATCGTCGCCGGGCTCTACCAGAGAGGTCAATTCCTTCCTGGAGATGCTCACGCGACCGCCACGATCATGCGGGTTTACTCGACGGGATTGCCAGCCCAGGTCGTCGTGTCGATCGCTGTACTTCCGTTCTTCGGCGCGCGTCGCCTGTGGCCGCCGGTTCGGGTGGCAGTCGTCGGCGTCCTCGTCGGCGCCGCTGTGTCGCTAGCGCTGCTGCGCGCGTGGGGTGCAGACGCAATCGCGGCCGGAAACGCAGCCGGAATCACCCTGATGGGAATCCTGCTGCTCAGCTCGCTGCATCGCCACCTTACCCCGGTCGATATCCGGCGGCTGGCGGCAGCCGGCGCGCGAGTGGCGGTCGTGTCGTGCGCAGCGGGAGCCGGTGGCTACCTCGTCGCATCATTGCTTCCTGGTGGTGTGTCCGAACCGCCCGGAGCGTTCACGGGGCTGGCCGCGGTTGGCGGTCTCTACGTAGCCACCGGCGTCGCGACCGGCGTCGCGGAGATCGAGCCTATCCTCGATGCGCTCCGCAACAGGCCAAAGCAAAGGCGTTTCGCGTGAGCCGCACGAGACTCGTCGTTCACCCTCGGACTTCTCGACTGAGCTGATCTCGTGCGCGTCCTCCATGTAATCACGGGGCTCAGGCCGGGCGGTGCCGAGCGCCAGCTTCTCGGCATCGCGAGACATACGGAGCACGACATCGAAGTGGCGGCGCTGGCCTCCGACGGACCGATCGGCGACGCACTGCGTGAGATGGGTGTGCCAGTCCACTTCATTGGCATGCACTCAAACCGCGACCCTGCGGCGTTTTGGCGTCTCAGCGCCCTCGCGGGCGGCTTTGATCTCGTGGCGGTCCACCTTTACAGGGCCTGCGTCTGGGCCCGTCCGGCGGCCCGGCTTGGCGGCGTCGGTACGGTCGTCACAACCGAGCACTCGATCGGCACAACAATGATGGAGGGTCGCCTCATCAGTCCTGTCGTGCGCGGCCTTTACGTTGCGACGGAGAGGTACTCGGACCGCACCATCGCAGTCTCGGCCGTAGTGCGCGACCGGCTGGTCGCTTGGGGCGTCCCGCCGGCCAAGATTGCCTGCGTTCCCAACGGCATAGACCTGAACTCGTTCAGCTTCGACCGGACGGCTCGGAGGCAGGTTCGCGCGGAGTTGGGGATCGGCCCGGACGAGCGAGTCATCGGGTCGATCAGTCGTCTGGTCCGATCGAAGCGCGTGGTCGACCTCGTCCGAGCCGCTCGCTCGCTCGGCCACATCGTGATCGTCGGTGACGGACCCGAGCGGGCCGCGATCGAGGTGGCGGGCGTTGGCTGGAAGGTCCACACGCTAGGTGAGCGCGCTGACGTCCAAGCGCTGCTTTCGGCCTTCGATGTCTTCGTTGCACCGTCGATGCCCGGCGAGGAGACGTTCGGATTGGCAGCGCTGGAGGCGGCTGCCTCGGGACTCCCCGTCGTGGTCTCGGCGTGCCCGGCGCTCGATGGTCTCGATTGTCCGCTGGTGCGATGGGCCGGCCACGACCTCCGGGCCGACATCGAAGGCGCGCTTCGAATGCGCCGCGCCACCGAACCGCCTGCAGCGCTGGACCGGTACTCAATCGGCGATGTCGTCTCGCGAATCGACGCCCTCTACCGAGATGTCTGGGGCGCAGGTCGCGGCCGGCGGCCGCGAAGCTCGCGGATTGCCTGGTCTTCGTCGAGGTCGGCGGCGTGAGCACGGGATGGTGAACGAGAGCCATGGGCTAGAAGACCGTGCCACCGGTCTCGATCGCGCCGTCGCCGACATCGCAGCGACCAGGCGATCGCTCCTTCAGGGGCCGCTGCCGCAGGCGCGCGGCAAGGCGATCCTCGACTTCTCCCTGGCGGTCGGCCTCGTGGTTCTGGTGATCCCGGTGTGTGTTGTCGTGGCGATCCTTATCAAACTGACCTCGCATGGGCCGGTGATCTTCCGGCAGGAACGGGTCGGCAAGGACGGCAAGCTGTTCACGATCTACAAGTTCCGCACCATGGTCGATGGCGCAGAGAGTGGCCTGGTAAGCCTCCTGAATGGGTACGGGTGCACCGAGGCGCCCCTGTTCAAAGTCCCCGCCGACCCACGCATCACGCCGCTGGGTCGCGCGCTACGCAAGCTGTCCATCGATGAACTTCCCCAGCTGTGTAACGTCCTAAAGGGGGACATGTCACTCGTCGGTCCCCGGCCGCAGTCGAGGGCGGAGGTGCAATTCTACGACGCCTACGCTCGCCAGCGGCTCCTTGTGAAGCCGGGGCTCACCGGGTTGTGGCAGGTCAGCGGGCGCAGCAACCTCGAGTGGAACGAGGCGGTCCACTTGGACATCCGCTACGTACACCAGCGCTCGGCAAGCCTCGACACGAAGATCCTGCTGCGAACGATCAGGGTGGTTCTGTCATGTGTCGGTGCGCGATAAATCGAGCTCGCTCGAGCACGGCCTGAAGGACGTCTATCGCGACGGATTCTGAGCTGCACGCCGATCAGCTGCAGCGGGCTGCAGCCCGCGCCAGATCCGGTCTGCCCGCAACGGCAGGGCGTTGAAGCGGACCCCGGTGGCGTCGCGAATCGCGTTGGCCAGCGCCGGCGCGACCGGGTTGAATGGCGCCTCGCTCATCGGCTTGGCGCCGTGCGGGCCGACCCGCGTGTCCCGGACCGCGGCGAAGCGGACCTCGGTGCGTGGCAGCTCCCCGAACCTGGCGACGTGGTAGTCGCGCAGCCGGCGGGTCGTGACGCGGCCGGCGCCGTCGATCCGTACCTCCTCGTACAACGCGGTGCTCAGCGCCTGCGCCACCCCGCCCTCGACCTGCGCCCGGCACTGGCGCGGGTTGATCACCGTCCCGGCGTCCGCCGCCTGCACCGAGCGGAGGATCCGGATCGCGCCCGTCTCTGGCTCGACCGCCACCCGGAACCCCTGGACGTTGAACGCGACGGAGCGGCGCAGGCCGTCGCTGTACCCGTCGGCGCTGAGCAGCGGCGCGCCCGGGGTCACAGGACCGCGCTGCTCCAGCAGCGCCCGCAGGCCCTCGGCCGCCTGCAACGCCGCCGCGCCGGCGATCACCGTGCCGGTCGAGCCGTACGCGCCGGTGTCGTACGTGACCGCGTCGGTGTCTGACTGAACCAGCGTGATCGCCGCGGGCGCGACCCCCAGGGCGTCGGCGGCGACCTGCACGAGCACGGTCGAGGTACCGTTGCCGAACTCCGGCGTGCCGGCGTACAGCCGGAAGCGCCCCGGGGCGAGGTCCTGCTCGATCCGGACATGGGCGCGGTGGCCGCCGGGTGGGGTCGTGTCGAGCATCGTCGCGGCGAGCCCCTCGCCGACCAGCCATCCTGGCGGCGCATCCTGATCGTCGGGCTCGGCGAGTGCCTGCGCCACCGCCTCGAAGCACTGGTCAAGGCCGTAGCTGCCGATCTGCGGGGCGTGCTCGTCGGACCCCTCGACGTAGACCAGCTCGTCGTCGGGGCCGATCACGTTGGCACGCAGGAACGCCAGCGGATCGAGCCCCAGCCGCCGGGCCAGCTCGTCGAGCGCGCTGTCGACGGCGAAGAAGGTCTGGCTCAGCCCGTAGCCGCGCAACGCCCCGGCCGGCACCGTGTGGGTGTAGACCGCATACGCATCGACCCGCCTGTTCGGGACCCGGTACAGCGCCAGCGCCTCTCCGACCGAGTGGTGGAGCACCGCGGGTCCGTGGTTGCCGTAGGCGCCGGTGTTCGACACGACCTTCAGCGCCAGCGCGGTCAGCCGGCCGTCCCGCTTCGCACCGGCGATGACGGTGACCAGCATCGGATGGCGAGTGGTGGTGGCCGTGAACTGCTCCTCCCGGGTGAGCTCGATCGCCACCGGCGCCCCGAGGCGCAGCGCCGCCAGCGCGACAACGTCCTCCACCAGCAACTCCTGCTTGGCCCCGAAGCCGCCGCCGATCCGGCCGCTGAACACGCGGACCTGCTCGCGCGGGAGCGCGAAGATCCGCGCCAGGGTGTCCCGCGTCAGGAACGGCACCTGGGTCGAGCTGCGCACGACGAGCCGGCCTTCCCCGTCGAGCCAGGCAACCGCTGCGTGCGTCTCCAGGTGGACGTGCTGGACCCGGTGAGTGGTGAACGTCTGCTCGTACACCTCGTCGGCGGCGGCCAGGCCGGCGGCCAGATCGCCGACCTCGGCATGGATCTCGCAGACAATGTTGCGCGCCGGGTCGGCGATCCGGCAGGCCGCACCGTCCTTATCGCCGTGGACCGCCGGGGCGCCGGGGGCGAGCGCGGCGGCCACGTCGAAGACCGCGGGCAGCGACTGGTAGTCGACCCGTACGATCGCCGCCGCTGCCTCGGCGATCGCCGCCGTGTCGGCGACCACCGCCGCCACCCGCTGGCCTTCAAAGCGGACCACGGGGTCTAGCACGCGGGTGTCGTCGGGGTCCTCGAGATCGTGCTCATGGCGGCCGCTGGAGTACAGAGGGCTCGGCGAATCCGCCGGCGTCAGCACCAGCCGGACGCCGGGCAGTGCCAGGGCGGCGGTGGCGTCGACCGCGCGGACCACAGCGCGCGGGTGCGGCGCGCGGACCAGCTTCATGTGTAAGAGCCCGTCGGGCAGCGGCCCGTCGAGAGTGAACGGCGCCGCGCCAGCGACGACCGCAGCTCCCGCGGGCGCGGGCACGTCCTGACCCACGGCCGGTCCGGCCAGACCGGCGGTGGGAACGCCGCCGCGGATCGCGTGCTCGATCGGGCCGTACCCGGTGCAGCGGCAGATATTGCCCTTCAGCGCGCCGGGCAGGTCCGCCGCCAGTTCGTCGTCGAGCGCGGCCGCGGTCATCACGAACCCCGGGGTGCAGTAGCCACACTGAAAGGCCTGGTGGGCGAGGAACGCCGCCTGCACGGGGTGGTCGTGCAGGCCGGCGACCGTCGTCACCGCGGTACCCGCGGCGCGGTACGCCGGGTAGATACAGCTGTGCACCGCCATTCCGTCGACGTGAACGGTGCAAGCACCGCAGTCGCCGGAGTCACAGCCCGTCTTGACGGCGTCGAACCCGTGCTCGCGCAGGAACGTGCGCAGGCATTGCCCCGGCGCTGGGACGGCATCGAGCTCGCGGCCGTCGACCCGCATCAAGCGCGATCCGTCGGGACCTGTGCAGCCGGCATCACGCGAGTTCCGCCCGGACCTGCTCGGCCAGCAGGCCGGCGACGTGCGCGCGCCACGCCGGGTCGCCGTGCACATCGTCATGCCAGCGTGGCTGGGCCCGGATCAGCGCGGCGGCGAGTTGCTCGGCGCCGGGCAACTCGCCGAAGCGCAGCAGCAGCGGATAGGTGACTGCCGCGGTCACCGTGATCACGACGGTGCCGCCGGAGTCGCGCCGGCCGATCACAAGCGCCGCCGAGCGCGCCAGCGGACTGATCGCCATGCGACGCAGCGCCGTTCGCGAGCGGAGCGCCGCTTCGGGCAGCACGACCGCTCGCAGCAGCTCGCCGCGCGCCAACACATTTGTGCCGGCGCCCGTCACGAACGTGGCCGCCGGCACCGCACGGGTGGCGCCATCAGGGCCCCAGATCACGCAGGTTCCGTCCAGCGCGGCGACGAGCGCGGTGATCGGCCCGGCCGGCAGCGCCAGGCACATGTTGCCGCCCACCGTCGCGGTCTGCCAGACCTTCCAGGAGCCGAGCAGTGCCGCGCAGCATTGGCGAAACAGGGCCGCGGCTGGCCACCGCGGCGGCGGCTTGAAGGCGTGCAGTTGCGCCAGGGTGCAGGTGGCGGCGAGCTCCAGCCCACCGTCACTCACGGTCAGCGCCGGCCAGCCGAACGCCTGCAGATCAATCAGCCGCCGCAGCGCCGGCTGCGGCTCGGAGAGCAGCCAGGTACCGCCCGCCAGCCAGCCGTCGCCGTCAAGCCACCGGTCGCTCGCCGAGCGGTCGGCCGGGACAACCTCGGTGACGGTGACGAGGTCCACCGCCGCCTCAGGCCCGCATCGCCCGGGCGGCCGCCCCCGCGGCGCGGGCCAGTTCCCCTTCGTCGGCGGTCCGCAGGCGCCCGTCGTGGACCAGTTCGCGGCCGCCGACCCACAGCCGCGCCAGCGCCGGGGCGCCGAGCACGAGCGTCGCGACGGGGTCGGCGATCCCCCCGCCGGCGAGGCCGTCGACCCGCCACAGCGCCAGGTCGGCCAGCTTGCCGGGCTCCAGCGAACCGAGCTCAGCCTCCCGGCCAAGGCAGCGAGCACCGCCGATCGTGGCGAGTTCCAGCGCCTTGCGGATCCCGAGGCCGGTCGGTCCCTCACGGGTGCGAGCGACCAGCACCGCCTGGTGGAGCTCGTCGACCATCCGCCCGGACTCGTTGGAGGCGGCGCCGTCGACCCCCAGGCCGACTGGCACACCGGCGGCCAGCAGGGCCCGGACCGGGGCGGCACCGGCGCCGATCCGACCGTTCGATGTGGGGCAATGGGCGACACCCGTCCCGGTCGCCGCGAACTGCGCGACCGCCGCGTCGCTGAGGTGGATGCAGTGGGCCATCCAGACGTCGTCGCCCAGCCAGCCCAGCTGCTCGGCGTACTGCGCGGGAGTGCAGTTGAAGCGCTCGGCGCAGAAGTCGTCCTCGTCGGTCGTCTCGGCCAGGTGGGTGTGGAGACGAACGCCGCGGGCGCGGGCGAGCTGAGCCGCCTCCCGCATCAGCCCCTCGGTGACGCTGAACGGCGAACAGGGCGCGACGACGATCCGCAGCAGCGACTCCTCGGACGGGTCGTGGTAGCGATCGATCGCGGTGGCCGTCGCAGCGAGGATCCGATCGCGGTCCTCGACCACCGAGTCCGGCGGCAGTCCGCCCTGGGACTGGCCGAGGTCCATCGAGCCGCGGGCCGCATGGAAGCGGATCCCGATCCGCCGGGCCGCCTCGATCTCGGCCGCCAGCACGTCGCCGCCGTCGACCGGGAAGACGTAGTGGTGGTCGCTGACGGTCGTCGTCCCGGTGAGCGCCATCCAGCCAAGGTTCGCGGCGGCCGCCGCGTGGACCCGCTCGGCGTCGAGCCGTGCCCAGATCGGGTACAGCGTCGTCAGCCAGCCGAAGAGCGTCGCGTCCTGCGCGAGGCCGCGGGTGATCCACTGGTAGAGGTGGTGGTGCGTGTTGATCAGCCCGGGGGTCAGCAGGCAACTGCTGCCGTCGACGCGTGTGGCGCCGGCGAACGCGGCAGGCAGCGGCCCGTCTCCGACAGCGAGGATCCGGCCGGCCTCGAACACAAGATGACCGCCGCTGTGCTCGCTGCCGCGCTGATCGCAGGTCGCGATGTGGCAGCCGACGATCGCGGTTTGGGCGCCCATCGTCTACACCAGCGGGTAGGGGTCCCAGGCCGGCCCGGCGTCCGGGGCGCCGGGCACGAGGATCTGCGCCTCGATCAGCCCGTAGGGGCGGTCCTCGAAACGGTAGACCTGGTTGGGGTTGTCGAGGCCGTATGGGGTCAGATCGGCGAGGAAGTGGTGGCGGTTCGGCATCGACAACCGCACCTCGGCGATCGAGGGGTCGGCGGCGACGGCGCCGGCAGCCATCTCGTACAGCGTCTGCTGCAGCGACAGCGAGTGGACCTCGGCGAAGCGCGCCAGCAGGGCGGCTCGCGCTGCGCTGAACGCCTGGTCCCACTCGCCGGCCGGGAGCAGCCCGCTGTGGCGCCAGCCGGCGTTGATCGAGGTCGACAGGATCCGGTCGTCGGTCTCCGACAGCGTCGTGTAGCGGTCCGTCACATAGCCGGAGAACTCAGAGCCTGTCGTCTTCAGCACGATCAGGCCCCGGACCCCGGACAGCACCCATTCGCCGGGCGCGCGGCCGCCGGCGACGACCGCCGTCGCCGTGCGCAGATCACTGCCGGCGGAGACGAACGAGTGAGGCTGCTCGGCGCCGTCTGACTGCGCGATCCTGCCCCAGCGGGCGGCCTCGATCGACACCCGGGCCCGCGTGATCGGGTGAAACGAGGAGACGAAATGGCGCGCCAGCCGCAGCCCGAACTCCTCGATCGTGCCGATCCCCGTCTCCCGGGCGAACGCGAACACGGTGTTCTTCTGCGTGTCGGTCGGGACGACATTGGCGTTGTCGCCGTGGCGGTGGACGGCGTCGAGCTCGCCGGACAGTGTGATCCCCACGCAGAGGTCGTCGAACGTGTGCCACGGAGAGGAGCGATCGACGGCCACGATCCGCACCTCGGCCTTGCCGTACTGGTTCGCGCCGACGATCAGCTCCACCTGATCACCGTCCCCCGCTGGTCGAGGAGATCTGGCCGGTCAGCTCCAGGTGCTCGCGCATCAACCGGCGCGCGAGCTCCCGGTCGCGGACGATGATGGCGTCAAGGATCAGCCGGTGGGCGGCCAGCGAGCGGGGCGGCTGGCCGGGACGGTCGAGCGAGGCCGCTGCGATCCGCCCGGCGCCCTCCGCCAGCGACTGCAGCAGCTCGGCCAGCACCATGTTGTGGGCCGCGGCCAGGATCCCCGCATGGAACATCCGGTCGCCCTCGCTGCCGTTCTCGCCGCGGGCGATCGCCGCGTCCATCTGGCGGATCGCCTCGACCATCCGCACCAGGTCGGTGTCGTCGCGCCGGTCCGCCGCCAGTTCGGCGGCCAGCGCCTCCAGGTTGTTACGGACCTCGCCGAGGGCCGGCAGCTCCGGATGGCTGGCGGCGATCTCGGCGGCGATCGGCGGGATTGTCTCAGCCGGCGAGCGGAGCAGGTAGATCCCGTTGCCGTGCCTGACGTCGATCACGCCCTCGATCCGCAGCGCAGTAAGCGCCTCCCGCAGCGAGGCGCGGCTGACCTGCAGGCGCTGCGCGAGGTCCCGCTCAGGGGGGAGCCGGTCACCTGCGTCGAGCCCGTGCTTGATCGCCAGCTCCCGGACGCGGGCGGCGATGCTGGCAAACACCGGCGGGCGGCGGGCGGAGCCCTGGCTAGCGGTCACCGGACTGTGGCTCGTGGTCACTGGGCTGACGATTGGGTCATCGGCGGAAGCGATCGTAGTGGTCCGACCCCTCGATCCCAAGCAGATATTGGAATTTTAGCCTCATGGAGCGACAGTGGTCTGACCAACTTCGACACGTGGACATACCACTGGACCCTGCTTGCTCATAGATTCCGGGCCGCTGTGAACGAGCCCTCTCTGACCGAGTCCCGCCCGACGGCCGTCGCCCTCGCTGCCCGAGGCGTCACCAAACGCTTCCCCGGCGTGCTTGCCAATGACAACGTCGAGTTCGAGGTGCGCGCGGGCGAGGTGCACGCGCTGCTCGGTGAAAACGGCTCCGGCAAGACAACCCTGTGCAAGGTCTTCACCGGCCTGTACCGCGCGGACGCCGGCCATGTCGAGATCGCCGGCCGGCCGGTCGACCTGCACTCGCCGGCCGACGTCCACGCCCGCGGGGTGTTCATGGTTCACCAGCACTTCAGCCTGGTCGAGCGGATGACCGTCGCCGAGAATGTGATGCTCGGTTGGCGCCGAGGCTCGCGCTTCTGGTTCGACCGTCGCGCGGCGGAGCGCGAGGTCGCTGAGCTCGCGACCCTCCACGGGCTGCCGGTCGACCCCGCGACGTTGATCGGCGAGCTGTCGATGGGCGAGCGGCAGCGGGTCGAAATCCTGAAGGCGCTGTGCCGCGGGGCGAAGGTCCTGATCCTTGACGAGCCGACGACGGTGCTGACCCCGCAGGAGGCAGAGGGGCTGTTCGAGTCTTTGCGGCGGCTGGCCGAGGCCGGCAGCGCGGTCGTGTTCATCTCGCACAAACTGCACGAGGTGCTGTCGGTCTGCGACCGCGTTAGCGTGCTGCGTCGCGGCGTGATGACTGGGACGGTCGACCTCCGTGAGCAGCGCGCCGTGGACACCCGTGAGCTGGCGCGGATGATGGTGGGGCGGGAAATCGAGCTCGGTCGCCGGGAGCGAGAGGAGCTGGTGGACCCGCACGCGGACCCGGTCCTGGAGCTGAGCGAGCTGACGGTCACCGGCGACCACGGCAACGCGGTGCTGGACAGCGTCACGCTGGACGTCCACGCGGGCGAGGTGCTCGGTGTCGCGGGGGTCGCCGGCAACGGCCAGCGCGAGCTGGCCGACGCGATCGCCGGGCTCCGGCCGCTCGCCGCGGGTACGGTCACGGTCGCGGGCAAGCCCCTGCGCGCCGGCAGTCCGCTGGCGGCGATCGCCGGCGGCGTCGCGTTCGTCCCGGAGGATCGCTTCGGCGTCGGGCTCGCGCCGGGGATGACGGTGGCCGAGAACATGGTGCTGAAGTCGTTTCGGTCCGGGCGGTTCTCGGCGGGGCCGTTCGTCCGCCGCCGCCGCGTCGTTGTCCACACCGAGGAGCAGCTCGACGGCTACGAGCTGCGCGGCGGCCCCGCCAGTGTGGTCGGCAAGCTGTCGGGCGGCAACGCTCAGAAGGTGCTGCTGGCGCGGGAGATGTCCGGCGAGCCGAAGGTGCTGGTGATCGCGGCGCCGACCCGCGGCCTCGACGTGGCGGCGACCGAGACGGTCCGTGAGCTGATCGCCCGGGCGGCCGAGGCGGGCACCGCCGTGGTGATGATCTCCGAGGACCTTGACGAGGTGCTCGACGTCTCCGATCGCGTCGCGGTGATGTGCGGAGGGCGGGTCACCGGGGTACTGCCGGCGGCCGGGGCTGACGTCGAGGAGATCGGGTTGCTGATGATGGGCCACACGGCGGATCCTGCGGGTCCAGCCGGCACCCCGGCTCCCGCCGACCCCGCCGTCGCGAGTGCCCGCGCGGAGCGGACGGCTTGACCGCCACGCTGCAGCCGCCGGTCCGCCGGCGGGCCGCCCAAGCCGTGCCGGTGCGGTTGGAACGCCGGCTGGATCAGCCGGGACGGATCCACTCCGCGCTGCTCCCGGTCGGCTCGCTGCTGCTGGCGATGGTCCTGGTCGGGGTGCTGCTGGGGATCGCCGGCCACGACCCGTTTGCAGCACTCAGCCAGGTGGTCAGCGCTGCGGTCACCGGCCAGGGTTCGATCTCTGCCACGCTGACGTCGGCTACCCCGCTGCTGTTCACCGGGCTGGCGGCGGCCGTCGCCTTCCGCATGCGGATCTGGAACATCGGCGGCGAGGGCCAGCTGTACATCGGCGCGATCTGCGCGGCCGGCGTCGGGATCGCTACGGGCGCCAGCGGCCTCGCCGTGGCGCTGCCGCTGATGCTGATCGCGGCGGCGTTGGGCGGCGCGCTGTGGGCGGCGATCCCCGCCCTCCTGCGAGCCTTCCTGAACACCAACGAGATCCTCACCTCGCTGATGCTCAACTACGTCGCGGGGCTGCTGCTGGGCTACCTGATCCTCGATTCGACGAGCTACTGGCGCGACATGAGCGGGCCGACCGCACTCGTCTACCCGCAGGGCAAATCGCTGGCGAGCGCCGCGTTCTGGCCGGGCTTCACGGGCGGCGGGCTGATCATCCCGCTGGGGCTGGTGTTCGGAGTCGCGCTGGCGGTGCTGGTGTTCGTGATGATCCGTCACACCTGGTTCGGCTACCAACTGCGGGTGACCGCCGACAACGCCCAGGCCGGTCGCTACGCCGGGATGGCGAGCCGTCGCAACCTGGTAGCGGTGATGATGCTCTCCGGGGCGCTGGCGGCCCTCGGCGGCGCCAGCCAGGTCGGCGACTTCAGCCATCTGCTCGACCCCAGCGGCCTGCAGCAGCCGCAATACGGCTACACCGGGATCGTCGTCGCCGCGCTGGCCCGCTACAACCCGCTGGCGGTCGTGCTCAGCGCGCTGTTCCTCGGGGCGATCACCAATGCCGGGCTGAACCTGCAGAGCGCGACCTTCCCGCAGAGCCTGACCGGCGTGATCGAGGGGATCATCCTGTTCTGTGTCCTCGGCGGCGAGGTGCTGAGCCGCTACCGGTTCGTCTGGGGGCGGCGGTGAACCACGGGCTGTTCGTCGCGCTGTTGGCGACCGGGATCCTATACGGCACGCCGCTGGTGATCGCCGGCCTCGGCGAGCTGCTCGCCGAGCGCTCCGGCGTGCTGAACCTCGGCGTCGAGGGGATGATGCTGATGGGGGCGGTGACCGCCTTCTGGGTCGCCCGCGGCGTCGCCGGACCGTCGATCCTGGTGCTGCCGCTGGCAATCGTGCTGGCCGGCGTGGTCGCCGCCGCGACCGCCACGATCCACGCCTTCCTGACGATCACGCTGCGGACCAACCAGATCGTCTCCGGCTTGGCGCTGACGATCTTCGCCGGCGCCTCCGGGCTGTCCAGTTACATCGCGACCGTCGCGGGCCTCGGCGGGTCGCCCGCCACCCACACGCTGCGCGCGATCAACGTCTTCGGACTGAAGAACGTGCCGGTGCTCGGCCCGCTCCTGTTCGACGAGAACGCGCTGGTGTACGTCTCCTGGCTGATGGTGGTCGGCGTCTCGCTGTACATCAATCGCACGCGGCCCGGACTGCACCTGCGGGCGGTCGGTGAGGATCCGCACGCGGCGGACTCGATGGGAATCAGCGTGACCCGGGTCCGCTACGCCCACACGATCGCCGGTGGCGCCTTCGCCGGGATCGGCGGCGCCTTCTACACACTGGCGATCTCGCCGGAATGGAGCGACGGGATCACGAACGGCGCCGGCTGGATCGCAATCGCGTTGGTGATCTTCGCGTTCTGGCGCCCGACCGGCGTGCTGGCTGGGGCCTACCTGTTCGGCGTCGTCACGAGCCTCGGATCGAACCTCGAGGCTCGCGGCGTGCAGCTGCCGTCGGAGCTGTTCACGGCGCTGCCGTACCTGCTGACGATGATCGTGCTGGTCGTGGTGTCCAGCGGCTTGGGTAAGCGGCGACTGGGAGCGCCGGCGGGTCTGGGGATCCCGTACGCCAGGGATGGCGGTTGACGTGAAATGAACACGACACGAGAGGAAGCCATGAGGAAAACCATGGGACCGGGTCGGCTGCGCGCCGTCCTGAGGACTTTGACCGGTGGCCTGCTGGCCGGCGGATTGGCAGTTGGGGTCGCCGCTTGCGGCACCACCACCGGCGGCGGCACCGCGAGCACCGCCTCGTCGGCCGGCTCGTCCGGCGGCGGCCAGATGAAGGTCGCGTTCCTGTACAACTCGCCCGTCAACGACCAAGGCTGGGACACGGCGATGTATCAGGGCCAGCAGGCGGCCGCCGCCAAGTACGGCTCGAAGGTCTCGATCACGATGAAGCTCGTCCCGGACGGCCCGCAGGTCAAGACGGTCCTGCAGTCGCTGATCTCGGCCGGCTACAAGTTCATCGTCTGCACCTCCTACGCGGAGCAGACGTACTCGATTCCGCTCGCCAAGGCCAACCCGGACGTCAAGTTCATCCAGGTCGAGAGCGCCAAGACGCTGCCGAACCTGGCGACCTACTTCACCCAGGACACGGCCGGTTGGTACCTCGCCGGCATGGCGGCGGCGGAGTCCTCGAAGACCGCGACGCTCGGGATGGTTGGCGGCTTCCCGATCTCCGACTTGCTGGCGGAGACGAACGCTTGGGCGCTCGGCGCCCAGTCAGTCAAGCCGGCCGAGAAGGTCCGGGTGACCTGGACCGACAACTGGGACAGCGTCTCGCTCGCCCAGAACGCGGCATCCGGCCTGGTCAACGCCGGCGCGGGCGCGCTGGCGTTCCTCACGACCGGCCCGGCGCCGGCGACAATCGCCCAGCGCTCGAACATCCCGTGGATCGGCTACCAGGTCGACCAGCGCTCGGCAGCGCCGGCTCAGTATCTCGGCGGCGTCGTGTGGAACATGGTCCCGTACTTCACGACGCAGATCGGTGCCGCGCTGGCCGGAACGTGGAAGACCGGCACCTACTACGTCGTGATGACCAACGGCTCGGTCTCCTTCGACAAGGGCGGATCGCTGTACGGGAAGCTGCCCAGCTCGCTGCAAGCGCAGATCGCCGCCAAGCAGGCGGCCTTCACAAGCGGTGCGAAGAACCCGTTCACCGGTCCGATGTACGACCAGGCGGGCAAGCTCGTCGTGCCGGCCGGCAAGACGCTCGACGGGGCTCAGCTCGCGCTGATGGGCTACCTCGTGAAGGGCGTGATCGGTACGGTGCCAAAGGGCGCCTGAGCGAACGTTGTCACCGGGTGGGCCGGCCTACTGGCTCGGCCCACCCGGCGGGCGCTGTCCGAAAGATGAACTTGCACGCTGCGATCGCCGAACTGGCGAGCATCGACTCCGATCACGCCGGTGGTGGACTGACCCGCGAGGTCTACACGCCCGCGTACAGCCGGGCGCTCGAGTTCGTGTCCGAGCTGATGCTCGAGGCCGGGCTGAGCGTCCGTCAGGACGCGGCCGGGAACCTGCTCGGCAGCTGGGCCGGTAGCGATCCGGGCCTGCCGGCGGTGTGGACCGGCTCGCACTTCGACACGACGCTGAACGCCGGCGCCTACGACGGGGTGCTGGGCGTGCTGGGCGGGATCGTCGCCGTCCAGCAGCTGCGGGCCGCTGGGTTCGAGCCCCGCCGCACGCTGGCGGTGATCGGGTTCGCCGGCGAGGAGCCGCGGTTCGGCGCCGGATGTCTCGGCAGCCGGGCGCTGATCGGCGCGCTGAGCACGGACGAGCTGGAGGGGATGGTCGACCGCAATGGGATCACCGCTGCCGAGGCGATGCGCTCGGTCGGGCTCGACCCCCTCCGGATCGGCGAGGCGCAGATCGCCCCCGGCGCGGTCGCCGCATTCGTCGAGCTGCACATCGAGCAGGGGGCGGTACTGGAGCAGCGCGGGATCCCGATCGGCGTGGTCGAGCGGATCGCCGCTCCGCACCAGCTGCGGGTCTCCCTGACCGGCAAGCCGCGGCACGCCGGTTCGACCCCGATGGCCCTGCGTCTCGACGCGTTGGCCGGGGCCGCCGAGGTCGTGCTGGCCGTTGAGCGATTTGCGCGCGGCTCCGCCAGCGGCACCACCGTCGGCACCGTCGGTGTCCTGGCTGTGGCCCCGGGCGCGGTCAACGTGATTCCCGGTGAGGTGACGATGGAGGTCGATGTCCGCGATGTCGACCTGCCGGCGCGCGAACATGTGATCGACGCGCTGAAAGCCGAGATCGTGGCGATCGCGCGGCGGCGCGGGCTGACGGCCGAGACCTGTCAGACGGTGTTCGACACACCGGCGCCATGCGATCCGGCGCTGGTGGCGATCGTCCGCGCCGCGTGTGAGGAGCTCGGCACCGGGTACCTGGAGATGGTCAGCGGGGCATACCACGACGCGATGGTGCTTGGCCAGCAGGTGCCGATCGCGATGATCTTCGTCCCCAGCCGGGACGGGCTCAGCCACCACCCTGACGAGTACACCGCGCCCGAGCATCTCGACCTCGGCGCGGCCGTGCTCGCCGCAACCCTACGACGTCTTACGGAGGTCTAACCATGAGTTCGTTCACTGTTCCAATCGTCGACCTCTCCCCCTACGTGCAGGACGGTGGGACGGCCGCCCGCCAGCAGGTCGCCGGGACGCTGGCCGAGGCCTGCTCGAGCGTCGGCTTCATGCAGGTCATCGGCCACGGGATCCCGCCGGCGGTGATCGACGGGCTGACCGGCGCGATCGACAGCTTCTTCGGGCTCGAGCTGGAGGACAAGAAGGCGTACGTCGTGAAAGGGGCCAACCGCGGCTACACGCCACCCAAGAGCGAGTCGCTCAGCCTCAGCCTGGGGGTCGAGAACCCGGGCATGATGAACGACTTCTTCGAGGCCTACAACGTCGGCATCGAGACCCGCTCGTTCCCTGATCTCGAGCTTGACGAGTCCGACTACGGCCTCAACGTATGGCCCGCGCTGGAAGGGTGGCGTGAGGCGATCGACACCTACTTCGGCGAGGCGCAACGGGTCGCCCACACGCTGACGGCGGTCTTCACCGAGGCGCTGGGGGTGCCGGACGGGTTCTTCGCTTCGATCACCGACCACTCGATCGACGTTCTTCGCCTCAACAACTACGCGCTCCCCGACGGCACCGTCTCGCCGACCGACGACCTCGTCGGAATGAGCGAGCACACCGACTACGGGATCGTCACGGTGCTGTGGGCCGACCAGGTCGCCGGGTTGCAGGTGCTTGACACCGCCGGTGTCTGGCACGACGTCTCGCCGATCGATGATGCGCTGCTGATCAACCTCGGCGACGTCACCGCGCGGCTGACCAACGACGCCTGGATGTCGACGCTGCACCGCGTCATGCCCCCGGTGATCAACGGCACCGTCAAGCGCCGCCGCTCGGTCGCCTTCTTCCACGACGGCAACTCCGACGCGCTGATCGAAACGCTGCCACAGTTCCTCGACGCGGCCGGCGGCCTCGCCTACGCGCCGATCACCGTCTCCGAACACGTCAAGGCGAAGCTGGCCGGCTCCCGGCAGGGGAAGATCAACACCGCGGCGGTACGCGAGGCCTGTCGCGTGCGGGCTGCCGCCGGGCGGTGAGCGACCCGCGGCTGATGGCCTGCTGCGGCTCCCGGCGCTGGCTGGCACTGATGAATGCGCAGTGGCCGCCGGCATCGATCGAGCAGGCCGCCGCCGCCTCCGAGCAGGCGTTCGACCAGCTGCGGCGCGCGGACTGGCTGCAGGCGTTCGCCGCGCACTCACCGATCGGCGCGCCGCGCGGTGGTGACACGGTCGGCGGGGCCGAGCAGAGCGCGGTGACGAACGCCGAGCAGGCGCTACTCGATCAGCTGCTCGTGCTCGGTGGCGAGTATGAGCGGCGGTTCGGCTTCGTGTTCCTGATCCGCGCCCGCGGCCGCTCCGCAGCCGAACTGCTTGCAGCCCTACGCGAGCGGCTCGAGCATCCGCCCGAGCTGGAGTTCGCTATCGCCTGCACGCAGCAGCGAGAGATCACCCGCCTGCGGCTGGAGGCGCTCGCGTGACGACGATCACCACCCATGTGCTCGACACCGTGGCCGGATTGCCGTCCACCGGGGTTCCGGTCACGCTGGAGGCGCTGCTCCCCGACCATCGCTGGGCGGTGATCGAGGCGTCGATCACCGACGACGACGGCCGGATCCGCTCGTTCCCGGCCGTCGGCGATGGCCGCCACCGGCTCGTGTTCGCGGTCGACACGCCGTTCTTCCCGGAGGTGGTCGTGACCTTCGAAGTCAGCGGCCAGGACCATCTCCACGTCCCGCTGCTGATCAGCCCGTACGGCTACTCGACCTACCGGGGTTCGTGAGGACGCCGAGCGGGGTCATTGGGAATGCCGATCGAGCACCGCCGACGTTCTGACCAACAAGGGGTTGAAATGACCATGAACACACCGTTCCACGTACCCACCGTCGACATCACGCCGTACGTCGAAAACCACTCCGCCGCGTCCAAGGCCGAGGTCGCGCGCCAGATCGACGAGGCCTGCCGCAGGGTCGGGTTCATGCAGATCGTCGGCCACCAGATTCCCGACGACGTGATCCAGGGGCTGGGCGCCGCCCTGGATGCGTTCTTCGGCATGGAGTTGGAGGCGAAGAAGGCGTTCATCCGTCCGCCGCACGAGAACCGCGGGTACACGCCGCCCCGGAGCGAGTCGCTGAGCTACACGATCGGCGTCGATCCGGTGGCGCGCATGAACGACTTCTTCGAGGCCTACAACCTCGGGTCCTCAGTCACGGATTACCCCGGGGTCGAACTGATCGAGGAGCACTACGCGCCGAACACATGGCCGGAGATTCCAGGTGCCACCGAGTCCTTTCGGACATGGATCGAGGCCTATTACGACAATGCCCGCCGGGTGTCGCAGCTGCTGGTGGTGAGCTTCGCGGACGCGTTGGGAGTTGGAGCCGGGTACTTCGAGCCCATCGTCGACCACTCACTCGACGTCTTGCGGATGAACAACTACGCGCTGGACCCGGGCGAGCTCGAGCTCGGCGCCGACCTCACCGGGATGGGCGAGCACACGGACTTCGGGATTGTCACCGTCCTATGGGCCGACCAGGTTGAGGGCTTGCAGGTGCTCGGTACCGACGGGGGCTGGCACGACGTGATGCCGGCCGACGGCGCGCTGCTGGTGAACCTCGGCGACATCGCCGCACGGCTGACGAACGATGAGTGGATGTCGACGCTGCACCGGGTCAAGCCGCCGGTCATCAACGGCACGATCAAGCGGCGTCGCTCCGCCGCCTTCTTCTTCGACGGCAATGCGGAGGCGCTGATAGAGACGATCCCGAGCTTCCTGGCCGACGGGCAGCCCCAGCGATACGAACCGGTCACGGTGTCGCAGAACACCAAGGCGAAGCTGGCGGGGTCCCGGATCGGGATCAAGAACCTCGCCGCCACCGCCGAAGCGGCCCGCGTCGCCGCGGCCACGTCGTGAGCGGCGGCGGCACGCCCGGCGGCCCGTCCGGCGCTGCGCCCGGCGGGAGCGCCACAGCGCTGCTGATCCACGGGGCGTGGGCCGGAAGCTGGGTGTGGGACACCGTCACGCCGGCGCTGGTGCGGGCCGGAATCCGCACGGTTGCCGTCGACCTGCCCGGCACCCCCGGGTCAGCAGCCGGGGCTGAACTGGCCACGCTTGAGGGCTACGCAGCAGCGGCCCTCGACGCCGTGCCGACCGACGCGGACAGCATCGTCGTGGTTGGACACTCGGGCGGCGGCGTGGTGGCGATGTCAGTCGCCGAGGCGCTCGGCGAGCGCGCGGCCGGCGTTGCGTTCGTCGCCGGGATCATGCCGCCCGCCGGCATGACGTTTCCAGAACTGTGTGCCGAAGCGACCGCCAGCGGGCTCGCATTGGACGGCGGCATCCTCCCCCACCTGATACACGGACCGAGCGATCACGGACCGGTCAGCGCGGTACCGCCGGAGGCCGGCGTGGCGATGTTCTTCCAGTGTGCCGCTGCGGCCGATGCGGTCGCCGCCGCTCGCCGGCTGACCGCTCAACCCGACGCCGGCCTGGTGATGCGCGCGGCCTGGAGCGAGGCCGGCTTTGGCCGGCTCCCGCGTCTGTACGTGGAGGCGCTGCAGGACCGCTCGATCCCCCTGCGCCTCCAGCGCTACATGCAGGCGCGCGTTCCCGGCGCCGAGGTTGCCACCCTCGACTCCGACCATGCTCCGCAGCTGTCCGCGACGGCGGAACTGACGAATGCGCTGCGCGGCTTCATTTCGAGGGTGTGCGGCGGGCCAGCAAGTGTCCCCCGCTCAGACTGCGATCGGTTTGAGCCGGTCGGGGGACGAACGTGAAGATCAACGCGGTCACGCCGCTCCCGATCGCCTACCCGTCCGCCCTCGGTCAGATGACGTTCTTCGTCGTAGCGATTGAGACCGACGGCGGCTACGTCGGCTTTGGCGAGGCATGCGACTGCTTCGGAGTGTCTTATCCACGCGTGCTGGCGGCGATCGTCAGCGACGCGTTCGCGCCGCGGCTGGTCGGCCGAGAGCTCGACTCGGTCGACGGACTGATCGACGGCATTGCAGCGGCGACTCGGCGCCAGCTCGGCGAGGGCTGGGCGAGCGCGCAGGCCCGCAGCGCGGTGGAGATGGCATTGTGGGACCTGCTCGGCCACGCCTCCGGCCGGTCGGTCAGCACAATGCTTGGACGGGTCCGGGACCGAATCCCGGTGTATGCCGGTTCGAGTCCGTTTCTCGACGAGTTCCCGCTTGACTATCACCTCGACCGCCTGGCGCCGTTGCTCGAGCGGGGCGTGCGCTCCATCAAGATGCGGATCGGTCCGGATCCGCGCGAGGCGGTCAGCCGAATGCGAGAGCTGCGCAGCGCCCTCGGTGACGGATACGAGCTGACCGTCGACGCCAGCGAGTGGCTTGACCTGCCGACGGCTCGCTACCTCACGGATGCGCTCGCCGAACTTGATGTCGCGTGGCTCGAGGAGCCGTTCGTCCAGAAGCGCCGCACCGCGATCAGTGCGCTTGCCCGCGTCAGCCGCATCCCGATCGCCTACGGCGAGCACCTCCACAGCCTGGAGGACGCTCTCGACGTGCTGCAGGCCGGCGAGGTCTCGGTGATCCAGCCTGACCCGGCGATCTGCGGCTTTGGCGACGCCTACCGGATCGCCCGCGTCGCCCCGCACTACGGGGCCAGGGTGGCGATCCACTATCACGTCGGCCCGGTCGGCTTCGCGGCGTGCCTCCAGCTCGCAGGCGCCGCCGCCGCCGCCGACATCCTCGAGTTTCCATTCCACCTGATGCCGGTCCTTGCGGCCTTCTCGCCCGACTTCGAGGGTGGCCTCGAGATGATCGTAGACGGCGCCATCGAGATACCGGACCGGGTCGGGCTCGGCGTCCGCTACCAGGCGGAGCTCGCGCGAGCGAATCCCGCCTGAGCTCGGACTGAGTCGCGCAGCGCGAGCGGCACCCGGTCACGCCTGACCAGCTCGATCTGTACCTCCTGATCGCCGAGATCGACGCGACCCTCCACGGCAGGCGATAACGGTCGCCACCTGGTGACCGCGCGAAGCGAGACCGCAGCCAGTGCTCTGAAGGATCCGCTGGCGGTTGAGGTCGTTGACCGACTCGACTACGACTTTGCGGACTCCACCCGCGGCGTGCGGTTGCGCTTGACATGGTCCGGCGAGCCTCGGGCCGCGAGCGTGATCTCGCGGTTACGTTGTGGACGTGGCTGTTCAACGCCCACGAACACGCCCTAATCAGCGCGATCCCAGGCGTCGAGAAGCTTCGCGACGTCGCCCCGCCGCT
>DASZLC010000012.1:0-2310 GCA_035552615.1 Solirubrobacteraceae bacterium | reverse complement strand
GACGCTGCTGACCAGCACGCCGATCGGAAACGGCGGCGGCGGCAACGCGATCGACGTAGGGATCACGCCGGACGGGCGCTACCTCTACGTCGACGAGGGCGCGACGCACTCGGTCGGTGAGTTCGCCGTCGACGGAGGCACGGTCACCGAGCTCGCGGGCTCGCCGGCCGCGCTGCCGGCGGGAGCGACGCCGGCCGGCAACGCCGTCAACTAGCCGCTCGCGGCGGAGCCGGGACACGGCGGTCCCGGCTTCGCCGCCTTTCTATCGTCATATCTCAGACCCGAACGGACTGAGGTGATGAGATGAAGGCAGTCAGGTTTGACGAATACGGGGGTGTCGACGTGCTCGAAGTGCGCGAGGCGCCCGACCCGACCGCCGAGTCCGGCAGGGTTGTGGTGGCGGTCAAGGCCGCCGGCATCAATCCTGGCGAGATCGCGATCCGCGAGGGCCGGCTGCACGAGCGCTGGCCATCCACCTTCCCGTCCGGCGAGGGGACCGACCTGGCCGGCCTGGTCCACGAGGTCGGCGATGGTGTCGGTGGCTTCTCGATCGGAGACGAGGTGCTGGGCTGGACCGAGGAGCGAGCCAGCCACGCTGAGCTCGCGTCGGTTCCCGCCGATCAGTTGACGGCCAAGCCCCCCGGCCTGAGCTGGGAGGTCGCAGGATCGCTGTTCGTGGTCGGTTTCGCGGGACGCAACTCGGTCGAGGCGGTGGCGCCCAAGCCCGGCGAGGCCGTCGCCGTGTCGGCGGCCGCTGGCGGCGTCGGCTCGGTCGCTGTGCAGCTCGCCAGGCGCACCGGCGCGACCGTGATCGGGCTGGCCGGCGAGGACAACCAAGACTGGCTGCGCGACCACGGGATCATCCCTGTGACCTATGGCGACGGCCAGGCGCAGCGGCTGCGCGACGCCGCCGGAGACCGGCTCGACGCGTTCATCGATACGTTCGGCGGCGGCTACGTCGGCCTGGCGATCGAGCTCGGCGTGCGTCCGGATCGGATCAACACGATCGCCGACTTCGAGGCGGTCTCGCGGCTCGGCGTGCACGGCGACGGCACGCACTCCCACACGAGTGCCGCCGTGCTCGGCGAGCTCGCGCAGCTGGCCGCCGACGGTGAGCTCGAGATCCCGATCGCCGCGACGTTCGCGCTCGAGGAGGTACGCGAGGCATTCACATTGCTCGCCGATCGCCACACCCACGGCAAGCTCGTGCTGCTCCCGTAGCCCCGGCGCAGCGCCTCGGATTAGCCCGCGCAAGGTCGGGTATGCCCTTTCGAGCCGTCAGTCGGCCACCGAGGAGGCGTCAGATGTCCAGGACTTTGCTTGCAGCTCGCACGCGCGTGGCGCGGGCGGTGACGATCGCGGCGGTGACCGCGGTCGGGACGTTCGCGGCTGGCGGCGCCGCCGCGGCGGCCACACCGACCGGCACCGCGCCGGGCGCCCCTGGCGCCCAGTCCTATCTGGACACGGCGCGCAAGGACTGCTTCGGGACGGCCCGCAACGACGCGTCGAAGGTCTGGTACACGGTCGCTGACGGGGTGCTGTCTGATGTGTTCAGTCCCAATATCGAGGCCACCAACGTCAACACGGTGCAGTACCTGGTGACCGACGGCTCGAGCTTCTCGGATCTGCAGCAGCGCGACATGACCTACACGGTCAGCTCGCCCGACGCCAGCGGCATGGTCTGCCGCGTCACCAGTACCGACGCCGCGCACCACTTCAAGCTGATCAGCGACTCCATCACCGAGCCCGCGCGAGACAGCGTCGTCGTCCAGACCACACTCGTGCCGTCGGGCCAGAGCACCCCGTCGGCGCTGGGCCGCCTGCGCGGGCTCAAGGTGTACGTCCGCTACGACGCGACGATCGACAACAGCGGCGGCGGCGGCGCGACCAACGGCGGCGCCAACAACGCGACGATCGACCCGGCCAGCACGGCGCTGATCTCCTCGGACACGACGCGGCCGACCGGACCTTACGCGGCCCAGGTGGTCGGCGCGCTGGTCGCCAACCGACCGTTCGCCGCCGAATCCAGCGGCTTCGTCGGGACCGCGAGCGACGGCTTGAACGAACTCGACAGCTACCACCGGCTGGCGCAGAGCTATCGCTCCGCCGACGACGGCAACGTCGAGCAGACGGCGCTGATCCGGCAGCAGGCCGGCCAGCCGTTCGAGCTCGCGCTCGGCTTCGCGCCCGATGCCTCGGGCGCCATCACCGCCGCTCAGACCAGCGCCCACACCAGCTTTGCGACGACGCTGTCGAACTACGTGAGCGGCTGGCACAGCTACGACTCAGGGCTGCACGCGGCGCCCAGCG
>DASZLC010000011.1:0-9331 GCA_035552615.1 Solirubrobacteraceae bacterium | reverse complement strand
ATCGGGAGCGGCGCCGGGAGGCATCGCGCGGGCTAGCGGGCTGCCCGGGGCAGGGCCCGGCGCAGGAGGCCCGGACGGCGCGACCTGGCGCGCGACCCGATCCAGGAGCAGCGCCGGGACCGCGAAGTGGAGCTCATCGGTGACGGCCAGCGGCTCGGTGAGTGTTTTTCTGAGAAGGGTGACGAGGCGTGCGCCCGTCGTCCGCTGGAGCGTTTCACCGAGTAGGAAGCCGAAAGTCTGGGGGTGGTAGCCGAACGCGGTCCCCGGCGGCCACCACGGGGTCGCCTCAGCGACGAGTGCACACATGTGATCCCAGTCGCACAGCTGCTCGGTCGTCAGGTCCGGCGGCAGCCCGGGCACGCCTGCCTGGTGCATCAGGACATGTCGCACGGTTACGTTCCCCTTGCCGTGTGCAGCGAACTCGGGCCACACCTCGGCCAGACGCAGATCGTAGTCAAGCCTGCCGGCCGCGACGAGGACATGCACCAGCGAGCCGAGGACGCCCTTGGCGGTCGAACCAGCGAAGAACAAGGTGCCGGCGGACACGCGTTCGCCACTGACCGGATCGGCGACGCCGCTCTGTGCGTCGGCGACGAGTGCGCCGTCCTTGATCACTGCGGCCTGGAGGCCGACCTCATCACCGTCCGCGACGAGCTCGTCGAGGAGCGCCTGCACGGCATGCTGGAGTGCGATGTCAGCCATCGTCGGCGATCCCGTCCGCGAGCGGTTACCCACCGCTGCGCGTTCTTGGTCGGTCCCCAGAACATAGACACCAGTGCACCGAGAAACTCATCGGTACGGCGTACGGCCGACCTCCAGCTCCGGCCTGCCGCCGGGTTAACACTGGTTAGATACTGATTAGCGGGACTTCTGACGATGGGCGGTGACGGGCTCGAACCGCCGACTTCCTGCTTGTAAGGCAGGCGCTCTACCAGCTGAGCTAACCGCCCGAAGGGGGGTTCGATGGTATCCGCGTTCGGGTGGTTGTCGCGAGGCGGGCGCCACGCCGTCGGGTACTGTCGCTTCATGGATCTCGGCCCTCTGCACCCGCGTCGCCTGGCGGTGAGGGCCACAGAGCTGGTCGGATCGGTCGCCCCCGACGATCTGGCCACGCGGTTCGCCCAGCTGGTGCGACGCACGTCGCCGGAGCGGCTCGATCAGATCATGCGCACGCCGATTCGTCGGGTTGTGCTCGACGGGATCTTCTCCCAGATCCCGCGCCACTTGGACCGGCAGCAGGCCACTGGCGTGAACGCGTCGATCCGCTGGCGGATCACGGGGCGGGCCGACGGCGAGAGCGATGTCTACGACCTGATCATCACCGAGGGCCGGGCGCGGGTGCGGCGGGGCGGCGAGCCCATCCCGCCGCGACTCACCGTGACCGTCGATGCCGCCGAGTTCCTGCGCATCGCCGCCGGCAGCTCGAGCCCGGTGAACGCGTACTTCAACGGCAAGCTGGCCCTCCGCGGCGATGTGATGCAGGCGGCGCGGCTGACGATGCTGTTCCGGATCCCGTCGCCGACGCGGCGGCGGCCCGCCGACCACCAGGTGTAAGACCACGGATCAGGGCCGGTCGACGAGCAGCCGCTCGACCACCCACTCGACCTCGTCGGCGAGCCGCTCCAGCTCCGCGCCCCGCCCGGCCTCGACCTCCACGGCGACGAGCGAGGTGATGCCCGTGACGATCACCTGCGTGGCGGCCGGGCGCGGCGGCGCGATCCGCGGCTCTTGCTGGCGGGCCCACTCGGCCAGCGCCGCAAAGCGCTGGCGGAAGCGCTCGTACGCGGCGTCGCGGTGCTCGACGGCGCGCCGGCCGGCCAACGGGGCCTCGACGAGCCATGCCCGCGCGAACCGCGGGCGCGCCGCCCACCAGCGCAGGTAGCGGCGGGTGCCCTCGTGCAGCGCGCGGCGCCAGTCGCCGTCGCCCTCGACACGGAACGTCTCCTGGAGCAGCTGCTCGCTCATCACCTCGCACAGGGCGAGGAAGCAGTCGAGCTTGTCGGTGAACAGCACGTAGAACGCGTTCCGCGAGACCCGCGCGCGCGACACGACCTGGGCTACCGTTGTCGCCTCGTAGCCGCGCTCGGCCACCTCGTCGAGCATCGCATCGAGCAGTCGCTGCCGCTGGCTGGCGCGCACCGTCTCGACCGACAGCTTGTGACGGCCGCGGGGAAGCGGGCTGGGAGTGGGGCTGGCGTCCACGGCGACCCCAAATTAAAGCCGCCGATGTCTCCAAACGTCAAGCCGGGCGGCGCGGCTGAACTCGCCTGGCTGCTCGTCGGCCAGCTCACCGGCCGAGACCGGACACCTTCCCGTCCGCTACGTGGCGGCCAGCAGTCGCGGCGCCATGATCCGGTGAACCTTCAGGCCGAGGCCGAGGCGCTCGCGATCCTCCGAGCGCATCGGGTCGAGACCCGCGAGGTCGCGGATCCGCTCCAGTCGGTAGGCGACCGTGTGCCGGTGGGCGAAGATCGCCGACGCGGTGGCGTTCATGTTGCAGTCGGCGTCGAGGTACGCCTGCAGCGTGTGCACGAGCTCGGTCCGGTACCGCTTGTCGTAGCGGACGAGCGCCGCGACCGTCGCCTCGTAGAAGCTCCGCACCTCCTCGGGGTGGGAGGCCAACATCCGGAACAGCAGCTTGTAGGTGCCGGTGCCGATCTCGTCCGCGATCGGCGCCCCGGACTGCTGGAGAACCTCCAGCATCAGCTCCGCTTCCTGG
Source organism: Solirubrobacteraceae bacterium (assembly GCA_035552615.1). Taxonomy (GTDB): domain Bacteria; phylum Actinomycetota; class Thermoleophilia; order Solirubrobacterales; family Solirubrobacteraceae; genus Palsa-465. The sequence continues at coordinate 6,612 of DASZLC010000011.1, read as the reverse complement.
ACGGCCGCGCCGAGTTCGCCCGGATCGGCGTGGACGCTGGAGAGCCCGACGATGGCGTGCCGGCGCAGCCGCTCCACCAGCGCGCGCCCCGATGCCAGCGCGGCGGCCGGGGTACCGTCGCCGACGCCGACGGGGAGCGCGGCGTAGATCCGCGCTTGCACCTCGCCACCGGCACCGTCGAGCTGCTGGGCGATCGCCCCGGGGTGCTCGGCAGCGATCGTGGCCGTCACGAGCTGGGAGCGGTTGCTGGTCAGCGCCGCGCAGAGGATCAGGCCGCCGTCCGACAGGTCGCAGCCGAGCCGGGCGGCGCGGCGCACGATCTCGGCGCCACTGAGCTGTTCGCGCGAGCGCAGCTCCTCCAGGAACGATCCGCGCAGCAGCTGCTCCGTCTCCTCCCGGGCATCTTCGACGGCGAGCCCGACAAGCGCCGCCGTGGCGACCGCGTGCAGGAACTCCAACGCCTCGGCTCGGGGCGGCTGCCCACCGCGCAGCAGCGCGACGATCCCGACGACCTCCTCGCCGAACACGACCGGCGCCTCGGCGAGCACGCCGACCGGCACCGCGGCCGGGCGCCCGCGGGCGCGCTCGGACACCCACGCGGTGAGTGCCGTGAGGTCGGCGCCGGCGTGCGCCCGCTCGGGGGCGATCGCCGAGCCAACCCGAGGGATCACGATCGCCACCGGGCCGCGCACGGCGTCGGCGGCCAGCTGCGCCAGGCGCCCGAGCCCGGCGCCGGCCACGACGGCCTGGAGCATCGCGGCTTGGGTCACCCGGAGCTCGCCGAGCAGGCCGCCGACGCGTCGCTCGGCCAGGTTCTGCCGCAGCAGCGCCGCACGATCGCCGCCGGCAGCCGGGCGGGATGAGAGAGCTGTGCCCGTCGCGGTCATCCGTCGGGCCAGTTTCCCGCGGGGCACGGGCCCGGTCTTTGGCCCGGTGGCGAACATTCACGCGCGGAGGTTCGCCACAGCGATTGGATCCAATCTCGTCGCGCTGGACACGCTGACCAGGATTCCACCCGCCAATCAGGACCGCCAGGCCCTCTGGCGCCGGCGAGCTCCTGGATACATTGCCGCCCGCATGGTCGCTGTCTCCGCTCCCGATGTCCCACGAACCCGCTCGCTGTTCGTCGCGGTCGACGTCGGGGGAACGTTCACCGATCTCATCGCCTACGACGCCGCCGACGGGCTGGTGGCGTTCGCCAAGGTCGGATCGACGCCGGAGGCGCCGGCGCGCGCGGTGCTCGAGGCGCTGGCGACGGCCGGCGTCCCTCCGGACCGGATGCGTCTGTTCATCCACGGCTCGACCGTCGGGACGAACGCGCTGCTGACTCGGCGCCTCGCCCACACGGCGATCGTCACCACCGAGGGGTTCCGCGACGTCCACGAGATCCGGCGGGGCGATCGCGAGCATCTGTGGGACGCCTACGACGATCCGCCCGGACCGTACGTGGCCCGGCGGCACCGGTTGGAGGTGGCCGAACGGGTCGACCACGCCGGCCGCGTCGTGCGAGCGCTCGACACCGCGCAGGCACATCAGATCGCGGCGCTGGTGAAGCGGCGGGGCTACGAGAGCGTCGCCGTCTGCTTCGTCAACGCGCACATGCACCCCGACCACGAGGCCGAGATGGCCCGGATCATCGCCGCGGCGGCCGACGGCACCCACGTCTCGATCTCCTCCGAAGTGGCGCCGCAGATCTTCGAGCACGAGCGCACCGCGACGACGGTGGTCAACGCCTGTCTCGCTCCGATCGTCGAGCGCTACCTGACCGAGCTGCAGCAGGGCCTGCGAGATCGCGATTACGACGGTGACGTGCTCGTCGCACACTCGGGCGGCGGGGTGATGACGGCGGCGGCGATGGCGCGGTTCGCCGCCCGGATCGCCAAGTCGGGCCCGGCGGCCGGGGCGATCGGGATGGCCGCGGTGGCCCGGGAGGTCGGCGTCACCGACGCCATCGGCCTGGACATCGGCGGCACGAGCACCGACGTGTCGATGATGAGCGCCGGCCGGCTGGCGATGTCGGAGGAGAGCAGCGTCGAGTTCGGCCAGACGATCCTGTTCCCGAGCGTCGACGTGCTGACGATCGGCGCCGGGGGCGGCAGCATCGCCTGGCTCGACGAGGGCGGCGCCCTACGCAGCGGACCGCAGTCCGCCGGGGCCCGCCCGGGACCCGCCTGCTACGGGCTCGGCGGGACGCGGCCGACGACCACCGATGCGGCGCTGCTGCTCGGCCGGCTCGGGTCTGACACCCGCCTGGCCGGACGCGTCTCGCTTGACGCCAACGCCGCCGCGCGTGCCGTCGCGACCTGCGTCGGCGCACCGCTGGGGATCTCACCGCGCGAGGCGGCGGCGGCGATCGTCACCGTCGCCACGGCGCAGATCGCCGAGGCGCTGCGGCTCTGCTCGATCCGCCGCGGGCTCGATCCGCGCGACTACGCGCTTGTCGCCTTCGGCGGCGCCGGCCCGCTGCTCGGCGCCGAGGTCGCGCTCGACCTGGGCCTGCGCGAGGTGATCGTCCCCACCCACCCGGGGCTGACCTCCGCGCTCGGCGGACTGCTGCTCGATCTCCGCCACGACCTCTCGCGCTCGTGGATCGGCGAGGTGGAGAGCACCGACCTGCGGGTCCTGGCCGAGGCGTTCGCCACGCTGGAGGCGGAGGCCCGCGAGCGATTGGCCGCCGAAGGCGTGGACCCCGCCGAGACCGTGCTGGAACGCGCGGTCGACCTGCGCTACCGCGGGCAGTGGCGCTCGTTGAGCGTCGGCCTCGACACGCCGGTGCAGGACGAGCTGGCCGCAGCGGTCGCCCGCTTCCACACCGAACACGCGCGACGCTACGGATACGCGCGCCCCGGCGCGCCCGTCGAGATCCACACCTTGCGAGTCGGGGCCACCGGCGCGATGCCGCGTCCGTCGCTGGCGACGCTCACCGTCGGCGGCAGCGTCACCCGCGCGCCGCGGCGGCGGGCCGACGTGTGGTTCCCGGACGGCGAGCTGACGACCGCGGTGATCGATCGCGCCTCGATCGCGCCCGGAGATCTGGTCGCGGGTCCGGCGCTGATCGACCAGATGGACACGACGACGGTCGTCCCCCCCGGCACCGAGGCGCGCGTCGACGAGCGGTGGAACCTGAGGATCGCGCGGTGCTGAGCGGCGGCGGCGCGATCACACTCGAGGTCCTCGGCAACGCGTTCGCCACGCTCGTCGACCAGATGACCGAGCAGATCCAGCGCACCTGCACATCGTTCGTGCTGTACAGCGGCGACTGCTCGTGCTGCCTGTGCGACGCGCGCGGCGACATCGTCATGCAGGGCAGCCGGGACATCGCCTCCCACGTCGGCACGATGCACCTCACCGCGCACGCGGTTCTGGATCGGTTCGGCTCCGACATCCACCCCGGCGACGTGTTCCTCGTCAACGATCCGTTCTCGGGCGGCACGCACGTGCCCGACATGCGCGTCGTGCGCCCGGTGTTCGACGGCGGCGAGCTGATCGCCATGACCGAGGCCAACGGCCACTGGGACGACGTCGGCGGCTCGGTGCCGGGGTCGTTCGACATCGGCGCACGCGACCTGTACCGGGAGGGCCTGCGGGTACCGCCGCTGCGGATCGTCGACCGCGGCACGCGCCGCGGCGACGTGATCGACCTCGTGCTGGCCAACGTTCGCGTCGCGCACGATCGGGTCGGCGACCTGGAGGCACAGATCGAGGCCACCGCGGTCGGCGAGGCGCGCCTGCGCGAGCTGATCGCCCGCCACGGACGCGAGGTCGTGCTCGACGCGTTCACCGAGTGCCAGGACTACGTCGAGCGGATGGCCCGCGCCCAGCTGGCGCGGCTGCCGCGCGGCAGCTGGGTGACCGAGGACTACATCGACCGCGACCCCGACCGCGGCGAGGGGCTGGTGCCGATCCGCGTGCGGCTGACGCTCACCGACGAGGGGATCGAGTACGACCTGTCGGGCTCGGCGCCGGCCATCGGCTCGTTCCACAACGCGGCCCTCGGCGGGGCGTTCTCAGCGCTGGTGGCGGGCACGAAGATGTTCTTCCCCGAGCTGCCGCTGAACTCGGGCTTCTACCGGGTGCTGACGGCCGAGCTGCCGGCCGGCTCGGTCGTCAACGCGCAGCCGCCGTCGGCCGTCACGGGCTTCACCTCCGGCACCTTCGAGAAGATCGTCAATGCCGTCTGCGAGCTGTGGTCGCGGGTGATGCCCGAGCGGGCGATCGCCTGCTCGTTCAACCTCGAGTACATGCTGGTCGGCGGGCAGGATCTGCGCGACGGCGAGCCGCGCGAGTTCATCTGGCACGACTGGAACGCGGGCGGCTGGGGCGGTCGCGCCGATCGCGACGGCTTCAACGCGGGACCGTCGTACTTCGGCGCGGGATTGAAGATCCAGCCCTTCGAGGGTCAGGAGCGGCTATGCCCGGTGCGTACCCATCACCACCGTCTGCTGGCTGACTCCGGCGGCCCCGGACGGTGGCGGGGCGGCGTCGGCGTGGAGAAGGCGATCGAGCTGACCGACGCCGCCGGCACGGTCGCCTCCTACTGCTGCGACCGCGAGCGCTCCGTCGCCTGGGGCCTGGCCGGCGGGCTCGCCGGGTACCCGCACGGGGCGACCCTCAACCCGGGCGCTCGCGGCGAGCGTTTCCTCGGCGCGTGCTTCGCCGACGTCGCGATGGCGACCGGCGACGTGCTCGCCCGCCCGTCGTCGGGCGGCGGCGGCATCGGCGACCCGCTGACCCGCGATCCGTCGGCGGTGCGCGAGGACGTGCTCGACGGCTACGTCTCCGTCCGGCGCGCCGCGCGCGACTACGGGGTCGTGTTCGCGCGCGTCGACCTGGTGGCACTGGAGGCGGCGGTCGACGAGCCGGCGACCGCGGCGCTGCGGCGGGAGATCGCCGCGCAGCGCGACGGCTGGCTGAACGAGGACCCGGCGTCGGTGGCGACGCGGCTGCGGGCCGGCGAGCTCGATCTGCTCGACACGATCCGGCGCTACGGAGTGGTCATCGACCGCCACACCGGCGCGGCGCTGCCGCGCTCCACCGAACAGCTGCGCGCGGCGATCGCCCGCCGTCGCGGCGGTGTCGCGGTCGCGCGATGAGCGCCAGCGTGGCGGCGGGCGCGCGGGATCAGCCCGACCTCGTCCAGGATCTGGTGAAGCGGGTCCACGCCGGGATCCTGTCCGGGACGTTCCCGATCGGCAGCCGGCTGCGCCAGGAGATGCTCGCCGAGCGCTTCGGGGTCAGTCGGACACCGATCCGCGAGGCGCTGCGCACGTTGCAGGCGATGGGCGTCGTCGTGCTGGTCCCCCAGCGCGGCGCGGTCGTGCGAGGGCCGACGCCGACGGAGATCCGCGAGGCGTACGCGGTGCGCGCCGAGCTGGAGGGGCTGGGCGCGGAGCTGGCGGCGCAGCGGGCTCAGCCGCGGGACCACGCGCGCCTCGCTCGCGCGGCCGGACTGTTCGACGCCGCCGCCCGCGAGCTGACCGAGCACGGCGTGTCGGCCGCCTCGGGCCGCCGCGCCTGGACGGAGGCGAACGACACGTTCCACGAGGCGGTGCTGAAGGCCGCCGGCAACGAACGGCTGGCCGCGATCGTCTCCGAGCTGCACCGCAGCTTCCCCCGTAGCCTGACCTGGGGCGCCATCCGCGACGAGCCGACGCTCGTTCACGAGAACGTGCTCCAGCACGAGCGGGTGCGAGTGGCGATCGAGCGAGGCGACCCCGCGGCGAGCCGCCGCTGGATGACCGACCACGTGCGGCGGGCCGGCGAGCTGGTGGCCGACTGGTTCGAGCGGGCGCGGCGAGACGGACCAATCCCCGACGAGTAAGGAGCGACGATCGTGACGACGGAGCAGACGGCGGCGCGGGCGGAGCACTCGCGCGGCGCGCGGATCGAGGCGGCGCTGGGGCGCATCCCCTCCGACCTCGTTCTCACCGGAGCGCAGCTCGTCAACGTGTTCACGCGCGAGCTGCTGCCCGGGAGCGTGGCGATCTGGCGCGACCGGATCGTCGCGGTCGGAGCGCTGCCCCCCGGGGCGATCGGCCCCGAGACCGAAGTCCGCCGGCTCGGTGGCGGATTCCTGCTGCCCGGCTTCATCGATCCCCACATGCACGCTGGGGACACCTCGCTGCCAATTCAGGCGCTGGCCGCAGCGCTCCTGGAGCGCGGCACGACGAGCCTCGCCACCGACATGTGCGAGCTGTACGCCATGGGTGGGCTGGAGGCGGTGCGGTGGGCGATCGAGGTCGCCGAGGAGGCCGGCCTGCGCGTCCTGTTCATGCTGCCGCTCCATTCGCTCGGCGCCGAGCGCTTCGGCTCGTTCGCCCATCCGCCGACGATCGAGGAGTACATGGAGATGGCGGCGTGGCCGCAGACGATCGCCGTCAACGAGCCGCCACCCAACGTCGTGCTGCGCGGCCATCAGGGCGTCCTGTCGGTGATCGACCGCGTGATGAGCGCCGGGCGGCGGTTCGAGGGCCACGCCCCGGGCCTGACCGGGACCGACCTGCAGGCATACATCGCGGCCGGCTCCTCGTCGGATCACGAGGCGGTAAGCGCCGAGGAGGCACTGGAGAAGCTGCGCCTCGGCTACCGCATCATCATGCGCGAGTGCGCGGC
>DASZLC010000010.1:0-3294 GCA_035552615.1 Solirubrobacteraceae bacterium | reverse complement strand
GCCCAATGCGGAATCCCGAGCCTGCACAGCGGCGCGTGGGAGCCGTTCTTCGCCGCCTGCGAGGAGACCGACACCGTCGTGTGCCTGCACACCGGTTCCGCGCAGTGGGCGCCGATCCCCGCCCCCGACACGCCATTTGAGACCATCACCACCCTGTTCCCGGTCAACGGCCTGGTCGCCTGCGCGGACATGTTGTGGTCCGGCATCCCGGTGCGGTATCCGAAACTGAACGTCACGCTGGCCGAGGGCGGACTGGGCTGGGCGGCCATGCTCGGCGACCGCGCCGATTACGTTCTGGCGCACTCCGGTTCGGGTCAGGAGGGCGGGGCCTGGAAGAGCGACCTGCTGCCCAGCGAGGTGCTGCGCCGCAACTTCTGGTTCTGCTCGATCGACGACCCGCACGCGTTCGGCGCGCTCGAGGCGATCGGGGCCGACCGCATCCTCGTCGAAAGCGACTACCCGCACGCCGACTCCACCTGGCCCGACACGCAACAGGTCGTGGCGCGCAATGTCGCCGGCCTGTCGGCGGAGGACGCGGCAAGGATCACCCACCGCAACGCCGCACAGCTGTTCCGCCACCCGCTGCCCGACGAGGGGTGGTTAGCCACAGCCTAGGAGGCCCCATGCTCGACCTGCTCATCCGCGACGCCGAGATCGTCGATGGCACGGGCGCGCCCGCCCGCCATGGCGACGTTGGCGTCAGCAACGGACGAATCGTCGCCGTCGGCGAGGTTGACGATCAGGCCACGAAAACCGTTGATGCCCAAGGGCAGACGCTGGCGCCGGGCTTCGTCGACCTGCACACCCACTACGACGCGCAGCTGTTCTGGGACCCAGCCGCCAGCCCGTCGGTGCAGCACGGCGTCACCACGGTCTTCGGCGGCAACTGCGGCTTCACGCTGGCGCCCGCGGCAGCCGACCAGCAGGACTACCTCACCCGGATGCTCGCGCGGGTGGAAGGGATGCCGCTGGACGCGCTGCGGGCCGGACTCGACTGGGGATGGGCATCTTTCGGCGACTGGCTGAACCGCCTCGACGGGCGCATCGCCGTCAACGCCGGCTTCCTGGTGGGTCACTCCGCGCTGCGGCTGGCCGCGATGGGCAGCGACGCCGTCGGCGGCGAAGCCGGTCCGGAACAGATCGAAAGGATGGTCGCGGTGCTGCACGACGCGCTGGACGCCGGTGCGCTGGGGCTATCAACCTCGCAGTCGCCGACCCACAACGACGCTGCCGGCCAGCCCGTCCCGTCCCGCAGCGCGTCGCGCGAGGAACTGGTGGCGCTGGCGGCCGGCGTCCGCGACCACCCGGGCACCACGCTCGAGGCGATCATCCCCGGCTGCCTATCGGGCTTCACCGACGAGGACATCGCGCTGCTCACCGACATGTCCGTCGCCGCCGACCGGCCGCTGAACTGGAACCTGCTGGGCGTCTCGTCGGCGAACCCGGACGGGCATCAGCGGCAGTTGCGCGCTTTTCAGGCCGCGGCCCAACGCGGCGGCCGGGTCGTGGCGCTCACCCTGCCCCAGGCCATGAAGATCCGGCTGTCGTTCCTCTCCGGCTTCGTGCTCGACGGGCTGCCGGGCTGGCGAGACACGATGCACCTTCCAGTGCCGGAGCGGCTCGCCGCGCTCACCGATCCCGAGGTGCGTCGCCGCCTCGCCGAGGGCGCCTCCTCGAAGGATGCGGGCATGCTGCGCGGCCTGGCCCAATGGGACCGGCTGGTCATCGTCGAGACGTTCGCCGCCGCGAACGCCGACGCGACGGGCCGCAGCGTGGGCGAGATCGCCGCCGCCCGCGGCGGCGAGCCGTTCGACACGCTGCTGGACATCGTGATCGCCGACGAGCTGCGCACCGGGCTCAGCCCCCCGCTGACCGGCGACGACGCGGCCGACTGGCGGGCGCGCGCCGAGGTGTGGCAGCACCCGGGTGCCGTGATCGGCGGCTCGGACGCCGGCGCTCACCTCGACATGATGTGCGGCGCGATCTACACGACATCGCTGCTCGGCCGCGGCGTTCGTGAGCACCAGGTGGTGACTCTCGAGGAAGCCGTGCGATTGGTGACCGATGTGCCGGCCCGGTTCTACGGGCTGACCGAGCGCGGCCGGATCGCCCCCGGCTGGCACGCCGACCTGGTGATGTTCGACCCGGCGACCATCGACCACGGCCCCGAGCGCACGCGCTACGACCTTCCCTCGGGCGCGCCCCGGTTGGTCGCCGACGCCTACGGGATCACCTCGGTGCTGGTCGGTGGCGTCGAGGTATGCCGCGACGGCGCGGCCACCGGTGCTCTGCCCGGCACCGTGCTTCGGTCCGGGCGCGACACCGAGACGGTCTCGCCTTCGTGAGCATCGACGAATTCGACCCGGCCGAGCTGCAGGGCGGCCTGCTCATGCAGGTCGAAAACGTGCACGAGCGGCTGCGCGACGCGCAGGCCAAACACCGCGTGATGGTGGGAAATCCATTCTCGGAGGTGAGCGCCGGGCAGGTTGGCGACCTGGGGGTGACGGTGCTCGGGTACGACGAGTGCCAGACGGTGCTTACGCACCCCGACACGTTTTCGTCCTCGATCTACGACCAGATCATGGGCCCCGTCATGGGCCGCACCCTGCTCGAGCTCGAGGGAGCCGAGCATCGGGCCAGCCGGGCCCTGGTGTCGCCGTCGTTCCGCACGGCGCTGCTGGATCGGTGGCGCAGCGAGCTGGTGGAGGTGGTGGTCCACGAGCTCATCGACCGGTTCGCGCCCCGCGGGCGGGCCGAGCTGGCCCGCGAGTTCACCTTCGCGTTCCCGGTCCAGGTCATCGCGCGGGTCATGGGCCTGCCGCGAGAGGACTACGTGCGCTTCCAGCGATTGTCGATCGAGTTGCTCAACGTGGTCTACGACTGGGATTGCGGCCTCGCCGCGTCCGCCGCGCTGAAGGCCTACCTCACGGAGATCCTCGCCGACCGGCGGCGCAATCCGCAGGACGACCTGATCAGCACGCTGGCGGAGTCGGAGATCGACGGCACGCGCCTGACCGACGACGAGATCTTCGCGTTCTTGCTGCTGATCCTGCCCGCCGGCGTCGAGACGACCTACCGCGCCTCGGGCAACCTGCTGGTCGCCCTGCTCACCGAGCCGGCGCTGCTCGACGCGCTGCGGACCGATCGCGGCATGCTCCGCGGTGCCTTCGAGGAGGCGTTGCGCTGGGAGCCGCCGATCACGACGGTGGTGCGACGCGCCGTCCGCGACTGCGAGCTCGGCGGGGTCGCGATCCCGGCGGGAACGAACGTCAGCGTCAGCGTCGCGGCCGCCAA
>DASZLC010000009.1:0-11040 GCA_035552615.1 Solirubrobacteraceae bacterium | reverse complement strand
CCGGTGAGCGTCGCCACCGACGCCACCCCGAGGGCGATCGCCGGCGGACTCCGCACCCCGATCGCCAGCGGCCCGATCCGAAGGCGGGCGCGCTCGGTCCGCAGGCCGATCGCGGTGGCCAGCGCGAACGCGTCGAACGCGGCCATCTCACCGACCCATGCCGTCTCGATCCCGGCGCCCTCGGCGGCGAGCGCGATTTCCAGCGCCTCCTCGTCCGGGCGATCGAGCCAGTACGGCATGACCACACCGAGCTCGCTCACAGCATGGAGGCGTCGGCCGGCTGGCCGAGCAACAACCGCCCGGGCAACTCACGCGAGGCCTCGTTCACCTGAAAGTGCGCCGTCGCGGTGTGCGCGTCGCGGAAGTGCCGCTGCAGCGGCGCGGTGTCGTAGATCGCGCTGCCGCCGCCGAGGTCGTACATCGAGCGCGCCACCGCGGCTGAGGTGCGAACGGCGTGCGTGGCGGCGAGCCGCAGACCGGCGCGGAGTGCCAGCGGGACCGGCTCGTCGTGCTGCGCGGCCTGCCACGCCGCCTCGGTCGCCTCGTAGTACAGCGCCCGGGCCGCGCTCAGTGACGACTCGGCGGCGGCCACCGCGGCCTGCGTCGAGGGGCGCTCGGCGAGCGTCCGGCTCGAGCCCATCCCCACCTTCCCGCCGGCCAGCTCGCCCAGCGCCTCGATCGCGCCGCGTGCGTTCCCGAGCGCCGCGGCGGCGATCGACAGCGCGAAGAAACCGAAGATCGGGAAGCGGTAGAGCGCTCGATCCACGACCGGCCCGTCGAACAGCGAGAACACGCGGGCGGCGGGGACGAACACATCCACCGCCACCGCGTCGTGACTGCCGGTGCCGCGCAGGCCGAGCGTGTGCCAGGTGTCGAGGATCTCCAGCTCGGGCGTGGGCAGCGCCACGACCGATGGCGTCGGCGGGGCGCCGTCCTGCGCGCCGTCGACGATGCACCCCGCGAACAGCAGATCGGCATGGGTGATCCCGCTGCAGAAGGCCCACCGGCCCGAGACGACGACGCCGCCGTCGACGGCGCGCGCGGTGCCCCGTGGCGCCCACACCCCGGCGGCGACTCCCCGCCCGCCGCCGAACAGCTCCTCTCGGGATTCCTCGGGCAGATAGGCGGCGAGCAGGCTGCTGGTGATCGCGATCGAAACGCACCAGCCGGCCGACGCGTCGCCGCGGGCGATCTCCTCAGCGCACCGGAGCGCTATGGCGGGCGCGAGCTCCGCCCCACCTACCTCGCGCGGCGCGCCGGCCCGCAGCAGACCGCAGTCGCGCAGCGCGGCGATGAGCTCGTCGGGCAGACGCCGGCCGCGTTCGGTTTCGGCACCCAGGCGCCGAGCCAGCCCTGAGAGCTCGCGGGCGATCTCGAGCCCCTCGGTGGCGGGCGTCTCGCGCATCGTGCGGGCACGCTACCAGATCAGTTCAGTTTCTGCACCGGTACAATTTTTTAACCAATGGACGATCTCGCGCATCGGTTCGAGGGCGAGTCGGTCGGGCGCGCGCTCGCCCTGGTCGGCGAGCGCTGGACGCTGCTGATCCTCCGCGAGGCCTTCTTCGGGGTGCGGCGCTACGGCGTGCTGGCGCGCAACCTTGGTATCCCCAGGCCCACGCTGTCGGCGCGGCTGCGCACGCTCGTCGACGCCGGCCTGCTGGAGCGCGTCCTCTACGCGCCTGCGCCCGACCGCTATGAGTACCGCCTGACCGACGCCGGCCGCGACCTGTTCGGAGCCATCGTCGCGCTGATGCGGTGGGGCGATGAGCACCTCGCCGGCCCCGAGGGGCCGCCGATCGTCCTGCGCCACCACGCCTGCGGCGAGATCGCCGACCCGCGGCTCACCTGCCGGCACTGTGGCCAGGAGATCGATGCCCATGCCGTCACCCCAGAGCCCGGTCCCGGTTTCCGCGCCTGAACGCTGCACTACTGTTGGCGGGTGCGCGACGTCGATCGACTGGCCGCCGAGGCGCTCGCCGGTGGCGATCCGACCGGCTGGTTCGAGCGGCTGTACGCCGCCCACGCCGCCGATCACGCCGAGGTGCCCTGGGACCGCGGGGCGCCGCACCCGCTGCTGGTGGAGTGGATCCGCGCCGACCCGGAGCGCGCCCGCGGCGCCGGTCGCCGCGCGATCGTCGTCGGGTGCGGCTTCGGCGCCGACGCGGAGTACCTGGCCGAGCTCGGCTTCGCCACCACCGGCTTTGACATCTCGGCCACGGCGATCGCCGGCGCCCGGGCGCGCAGCATCCATCCGCAGATCGAGTACCGCGCCGCCGATCTGCTGGCCCTGCCCGACGAGTGGCGGGGCGCGTTCGAGTTCGTCCACGAGGCGCTCACGGTTCAGGCGCTGCCGGACCCGCCGCGGGCCGCCGCGATCGCCGGGATCGCCTCACTGGTCGCGCCCGGCGGGCGACTGCTGGTGATCCTCAGCGCCCGCCGCGACGGCGAGCCGTCGTCGGAGGCGCCGCCGTGGCGGATCCTGCGCCGCGAGATCGACGCGTTCGCCGCCGGCACCGGGCTGGCGGCCGAGCGGATCGAGCTGATCGAGCCGACCGACGGCGGACCGGGGCCGCGGTGGCGCGCCACCTTCACCCGGGGAGCGTGAGCAGCGCCGCGCTCCCCGGCGGCACGCTGAACGCGTAGCGCCCGCCGCGGGGGCGGACGGACTGCGGCACCGGCGCCCGCAGCACGCCGGTGGTCGTGCCGGCGCCGAAGCTCTGCCCGCCGAGCGTGACGCCGCGTGTGGCGTACGCGCTGGCCGCCCGCAGCCGCTCCAGCGCGCCCGGGCCGCGCCCGCCGTCGACTGCCACGGTGGCGTTGGCGGCGAGGACGAGGCCGTCGTTGATCAGCAGCACCCTGATCGTCCCGTCGGGGGCGCGCGTCGCCCACCCCCGGACCGCGCCCGGGTCGCCCGAGCTCACCGGGAGGATGCGCGCCCCCGCCGGCGCGGCCTGGGCGAACATCAGCGCGCCGTAGTACAGCGGGCTGACGCTCGCGACCCAGTGACCGCCGGCCCGGCGGACGTCGAACAGCTGATCGAGCGACCCCGGGAAGGTGTGCAGGTTCACGCCGTCGGCGCCGGTGGCGGCCGCCGCGAACAGGGCATCGAGCACCCACAGCGCCGAGGCGAGGGTGTCGCTGACGCCGGCGCGGCCGTTGCACGACACCGAGCCCATCTCGTCGAACCGGAAGGCGGCGCCGTCGCGATGGGCCAGCGCGATGTACGGGCCGAGACCGCCGAAGATCCCGCGGGACGCGGTGGCGGCCAATAGATGCGGCACGCTCGGGTACGCCGGCGCGCTCGGATCGGTGACGCACTGGTTCAAGCCGTAGGCGTGTGAGGTCAGGATCCGCACTTTCGAGCGCGGCGACACAAGCCCGCTGAACGCGCTCATCCACGGCCCGCTGCCCGTCTCCGGGCCGGCCAGCGGCACGTCCGGCATCGTCTTCTCGGCGCGGGCGAAGTCGGACAGGAAATCGGCGGGGCCGTAGCCGGGCGCCCGGGCGAACACCGAGGTGCCGTCGGGCTCGTACCACGGGATCGGCTTGCCGCCGAGCACCCGGTACCAGGCCAGCGACGTGTACAGGTCGGGCTCGTTGCCGATCTCCATCGCCTCGATGTACCGGCGCCCGACCCCCGACAGGAGCTGGTCCGCCTCGACGGCGTCGATCACCGGCTGGTTCGCTTGCAGGCCGACCCCGAAGATCATCTGCGCGTCGGTCGCCCTCGCCAGCGCCCGCGCGTCGGCCATCCACCGCGGCGACAGCGAGTAGCTGATCCCCAGCGGCTGCTTGACTCCGCGCACCGGCCACCAGGTGTGGTCGGTGCTGAGCCCGCCGACGCGCAGCACCGGGCGCGCCGAGGGGTCGAGGTTCCGGATCAGCTGGACGAGCACGGGATCCGGCGCCCCGGAGCGGATCAACTCCGGGATCGACTTGTACTCGAAGGCCATGCCGACGAACCCGGGGGCGATCGCCCGGATCGCCGCCGGGCGCGCGGCGACGTGAAAGCTGACGGACGCCTGGGCGCCGGCGCTGCACGATGCGCTCATCGCGAACGCCACTAGCATCGCGTTCACCGTGGAACGCATCAAGGAGTTCTTCATCCCGCTGCTGGAGCGTAACCCCAGCGGCAGCGATTGGCTGCCACCACTGCTCCAGGCCACACCGGCGGGGACAATCCATCTCGGAGAGCTGGCCGACGATCCGAGCTGGCTGCATGCCAACCTGACGATGCCGGCCCTGGAGGGACGGCGCACCTGCTTCCAGTATCCAGTGGCGCCCCCGCCCGAGCTGGTCCTGTGGTTCATCGACCATCCCGAGGCGCTGCGCTGGCCCCCCGGCGCCGAGCACTCGCCCGAGGCACGGCTGCTGCGACGCGCGCTGCTGTACGACGAGCCGCCCGGCGCTCGCCGCAAGGCGCAGGAGCGGGCGCGCGAGTTGATGCGGGTGCGATCGGCGTTCGCGCACGAGTGGTGGCGCTTCGAGGAGCTCCACGCCCCCGACCTGGTGCTGATGACCGACCCGCTCGTCCTCACCTTCGTCGCGGCCAGTGATGAACTGCCGGCGGTCAGCGCCTGGTACCCGCAGCGATCGGTGCTGCACCGGGCGCTGGAGGCGGCCGAGCGGCTGGCCCAACCCGGCGACGAGAACCGGCCCGAGCGGGCCTGGGGCACGATCGTGCTCTCCGACGTGCCCCTGCCGGAGGCGAGCGCAGCGGGGTTGCGGCACTCGCTGCCGGCCGGCGCGCCGCACCGCGACGAAGCGGGGCGGGCCGAGCTCGCCGCTGGCTACCTCGGCGCGCTCACCTGGGCGCAGGCCGCCGCCGCTGTCGCGCCGGCCATGGCTCAGCGGTAGCCGCTGGCCACGAACAGCCCGTCGATCACCGCGCGGCGGGTGTCCTCGGGCCGGATCACGTCGTGGATCAGCGACTGCGTGGCCGCCTGCCACGGCGCGAACGCGCTGTGCACGTCGGCCTCCAGCTCGGCGGCCAGCGCGCGCGCCGCCTCCTCCCCCTGCTCGGCGCGCGCCTGCACCAGCCGCTTGTGGTGCACGACTTCGACGGCGTTGTCGGCGGCCATGAACCCGATCTCGGCGTTCGGCCAGGCGACGACGTAATCGGTGCCCATGTTCGGCCCGCCCAGCGTCATGTAGCCGAAGCCGAACGCCTTGCGGACGATGACGGTCACCTTCGGCACCGGCGAGCGCGCCACGATCCGGTACAGGTCCATCAGCTTGCGGGCGATGCCGAGTCGCTCGGACTCGAGGCCGATCATCACGCCCGGCATGTCCTGCAGGAACACCATCGGCAGCCCGAACCCATCACACACGTCGGCCAGCCGTGTCACCTTCACCGCGGCGTCGGCGTCGAGCACCCCGCCGCGGTACTTCGGCTGGTTGGCGATCACGCCGACGGGCCGGCCCTCCACGCGGGCGAGGCCAACGACGACGCTACGGGCGAAGCCCGGATGCAGCTCGAAGAACGAGCCGCCGTCCGCCACCGCGGCAATCACGTTCTTCATGTCGTAGCCGCGCCGGCCGCGGTCGGGAACGATCTCGTACAGCCGCTCGCCCGGGAGCTCCGGCTCTACGGGCGCAACGATCGGCGCGGGCAGCCCGGCGTGCGAGGGTAGATAGGAGAGGAATCGCTTGGTCGCCGCGATCGCCTCGGGCTCGCCGTGCTCCAGGCGGCTCACGGCACCGGTGCCCTTGACGGTGACCTCGGCGCCGCCGAGGTCGAGGTGGGTGCTGGCCGCGCCGGTTGACGAGCCGACGAGCGACGGCCCCGACAGGGCCACCGAGCAGCCCTCGGCCATCGCGACGAAGTCGGCCGTCGCGGCCCAGAAGGCGGGATCGCCGTAGGCGTTGCCGAGGATCGCCGTGACCCGGGGAATCCGGTCCTCCGTGACCCGAATGCCGAGGAAGTGCTCGCCCTCGTCGCCGCCCGCCGCGCCGGCGAAGTCCGAGCCGAGCAGATCGGGCAGCCGCCCGCCGTTGGCGTCGCCGAGCATCACCAGGGGATACCCCTTGCGCGCGGCGAGGCTCATCAGCTGGCCCTGCTTGCGCGATCCGACGCGCCCCGTCGTCCCGGCCAGCACCGTCGCGTCGTTGGCGATCACCCCCACCTTGCGGCCGTCGACGGCGCCGACGCCGGTCACCGACGCGTCGGCCGGCGCGCGCTCGGAGACCTCGGGGCGATCGGACGTGGCCAGCATCCCCAGCTCGACGAACGATCCCTCGTCGACGAGCAGTGCCACCCGCTCACGCGCCGTCAGCCGGCCGCGGGCGTGGTGGGCGGCGACCCGGTCCGCGCCGCCCATCGCCAGGGCCAGGGCACGTCGCCGCTCCAGCTCCGCCACCCCCGCCGCCTTGGTGACCTCGCCGGGGGCCGGAGCGTCACGATCACCGTCGGACATGCGCGTCATCGTACACGCTGTCCGAACATTGAATCAGGCGATCGCCTCGACCTTCAGCCGGCGCCCCCCGGTCGGCGTGCGGACCTCGACGAGGTCGCCGATCCGGTGGCCGACGAGCGCCTGCGCGACCGGCGAGGAGCTCGACAGCGTGCCCTCGCTCGGCTTCGCGTCATTCGGCGAGACGATCTTGAAGGTCTGCGTGCGGCCGGCCTTGGCCGCCTCGGAGAACGTCACGGTGCTGCCGTGCTGCACGATGTCCGAGCCGCTCGCCTTGGCGACCACGTCGGCGTTGCGGACCTGCTCGCGCAGGCGGAGGATCTGCGTCTCCAGGTGAGCCTGGGCCTCCTTGGCGGCGTGATACTCGGCGTTCTCCTTCAGATCGCCCCACTCGCGGGCGGTCTTGATGCGGGCCGCGATCTCCGAGCGGCCGGCGGTCTCGAGCTCGCCCAACTCGGCCTGCAGGGCCTCGAGCTCCTCAGCTGTCATCGAAATTGTGTCCATCCTCAAGAGTGAAGCGGAAGCGAGAGCTGTTCGCGTGGCGGAGGGGCGGCGTCGCCGGCGTCGTCGCCGACGCCGAGCTCGGACCCGGGCCGCGGGCGCCCGGTCTTGCGCCAGTGGCCGATGATCTGGCGCGCCGAGGCGTGGCGCCAGCCGGCGGCGGCCGAGATCGGCCGGAAATGCACGGTGCCGTCGGCGATCTCCGACACCTCGCCGTAGATCCGCCGGCCACCGATCGAGCACAGCACGATGTCACCGATGGCCACTCGCTCGATCCGCATAGGCTCCTGATCTTGTCAGCCCGGCCCGCCGGACACCGTGGCCCGGCGAAGCTCGGCCGCCGCGTCCTCCAGGCGATCGTCGCCCCAGAACAGCTCATCACCGACCGCCACTGTGGGGACGCCGAACACGCCGCGGGCATACGCGGCGTCGGTGGCGCCGCGCAGCGTTGCCTTCACCTCCGGGGCTTCGATGCCCGCGACCACCGCCTCCGGGTCGAGCCCCGCGGCCCGCGCCGCCTCGAGCACGTGCGCGGCGATGCTGAGATCGCGGCCGTGCTGGAAGGCGGCACGGTATGCCGCCGCCGTGAACTCCCGTCCGCGCCCCTGCGCGAAGGCGTACGTCGTCGCCCGCATCGCCACCAGGTAGTCACTCGGCCACGGGTCGGGCCAGCGCAGCGCCGGCGCCCCGTAGCCGCGGGCGCGCTGCTCGATCTCCGCCATCCCCCGCTGGCGACGCTCGTAGTCGCCGAGCGCCCACGAGCTGCGGCCCGTCAGCTTGAACAGCCCGCCGAGCAGCACCGGCTGCCAGCGGGCGGGCTCGGGGATGACCGACTCCAGCCTCTCGGCGGCGAGGTACGCATACGGCGATCCGAGGTCGAAGTAGAAGATCAGCTCGGGCATCGTGGCGGCTCCGGGAGCGTTCGGTAAACTGAACGGTACGTTCCTTATGGTAGACCACGCTTCCACCGAGCGCCCCGTCGTCCAGCAGCTGCTGGCGGCGAACCTGCGCCGCCTGCGGATCGCGCGGCACCTGTCCCTGTCCGAGCTGGCGCGCGGTACGGCGATCAGCAAGGCGACGCTGTCGAGCATCGAGAGCGGCAACTCCAACCCGACCGTGGAGACGCTCGACGCGCTGGCCGGCGCGCTCCGGGTCGGCCTCGCCGAGCTGCTTGAACAGCCTCCGCTCCCGCAGGTCCGCGTCCAGCGCGCCGCGCAGGCCCGGCGCCAGGCGCGCGACGGGACGAGCACCCGGCCGCTGGAGCGGTTCGTGGCCTCGGCCGCGGGCGAGGCGATCACGCTCACCGAGCTGGAGCTGGCCGCCGGAGACCGCCGCGAGCACGCGCCGCTCCCGCCCGGCACCCGGCTCGGGCTGTTCGTGATCGAGGGCCGGCTGATCGCCGGACCCGACGAGAGCAGTACCGAGCTCTCGCCCGGCGACTACATCACCTTCCCGGCCGACACCCCCTACGTGCTGGAGACCGGCCGGCGGCCGGCTCGCGTGCTGCTGGCGGAGCTGACGAGCTGATGTCAGCGCTCGCGACCCCGAGTGCAGCCGCCGCTTCCACGATCATGGTCCGACCGCTGACCCCATCCGACCGTGCGGCGCTGGCCTTCGCGTTGCGCCACCTCGGCGAGCGCTCGCGCTACCAGCGATACCTGGCCAGCGGGATCGATATCGAGCGGCGGGAGCTCGGCCGGTTGCTGACCGTCGACCACTGGCACCACGAGGTGCTGATCGCCTGCCACGTGGCGCCGCGGATCCCCGTCGGGGTCGCCGAGTACGTCCGGGGCACGACGTTCGACACCGCCGAGCTCGCGGTGTCGATCGCCGACGACTGGCAGCGCCGCGGCATCGGCACCCAGCTCGTCGACGACCTGCGCGAGCGCGCGCTGGCCGCCGGGATCCGCAGCTTCACGGCCAGCGCCCTGCGCGAGAACCGCGGCGCGCGCACGCTGCTGGGCGGGCTCGGACCGGTGGAGCTCTTAGGCGCCGACGGGCCGGTGGCGAGCTGGGCCGTGTCGCTCGCCTGACGCCCTGTCCGCCGAGCTAGGCGGGCGGGCGATCGGTCGGGGGAAGCCGGTGTCGCGGCGGCGGACGCGGCGGCCGTTGACCAGGGCCGCGTCAGTGTCTAGTTCGTGAACCGGCCTGGCGAAACACCGCCGGGCCGGGTTGTCGCCGTCCTCGGGACGGTGGCGTGCACTCTGACGCGCGGACGTGCGTTGTTGACGTATCCCTTGGGGTTCCACAGGGCCGCTTCGTCCTCCGGCTGGGTTGCTGCCGATGAGTCCCAGGCGCGGACGGTGATCTCGTGCTCTCCGGGTGGGAGATCGACGGTGATCTGCCAGTGCCGCCAGGCCCAGCGACCCAGGTCCTCCAACAATTCGGCCTGCGACCAGCTTGCGCCACCGTCAAGCGAGACGTCGACCCGCGCGACGTGCCGTTCGCCGCCCGCGAACGCGTAACCGCGGACCGTGACCGGGCCGGCCGCGACGGTGTCACGATCGGCGGGAGCCAACACATCGGAGTTGACGGCAATCAAACCGAGCGGCATCCCTCTGCCGGGGCCGGGAGTCTGGTCGGCGGGCAGTAGTCGGTAGACCACGTGTTGGAAGTATCCGTGCCATGGCTGCGGGCGAACTTCGATCCGGTTCAGCCACTTGACACTGCGCGCGCCGATATAGCCGGGGACGACGACGCGCAGGGGCGCGCCGTGCACAGCGGTGAGCGGCTCCCCGTTCATCGCCCAAGCGATCAGCACCTCGGGCCGCAACGCCTTGTCCAGGGGGATCGACCCGCCGAACCGTTGCACCGGCTGTGCGTCGTGGCAGAGGTCAGCGCCTTCGAACCCGACGTGCGCGCCCTCGGGTGTTGGGCCGGCCGCTGCGAGCACGTCGGCGAGCGCGACGCCGGTCCACACGGCCGTTCCCGTCGCACCTGGACCCCACGGCGCCTCCCCGGGGATGTCGCGGATTGCGATCAGCCCGGCGCGACGATTCCCCGCGCACTGCAGCGTCGCCGTCACCTCGCGCTGGCGAAACGCTTCGCGCAACGTCGTCAGCGACAACTCGAGCTCTCGCTCGACAGACCCCTCAACCCGCAGTCGCCACGAGGCAGCATCGGCGTCCGGCACCCTGCCGTGTCCGCGCACGTAGAACGCGTCGGTGGGGGTCAGTGAGGTTTCGGCCAGCGCGGTGAGCCCGGTCTCAGCGTTAAACGGCTCCTGCTCGTGAACGATCAAATCGTCCCGCTTCCCGTAGCGACCCATGCGCCCGAACGCTAGGGCTTCCCGCCATGATCTTCAACTCCTCGCGCTTTCAACCCAGTAGTTGATATCTTGTCGGCACGCTGCTCGCCGACACTCCGATTCCCGAGGACCTCGCGGTCCTGATCGCCTCACGATTCTCTGTGCTCGGCGAGCCGCTGCGAGTGCGGATCCTCGATCTGCTGCGCCGCCAAGGCGAGACGTCGGTCAGTGACGTCGCCGAGCAGCTCGGCGCTGGCTACGCCAACGTCGCCAAACATCTGACCCTGCTGCATCGTGAGCGGATCGTCGGGCGTTCCAAGGACGGAACCCGGGTGCTGTACCGGATCGTCGATGCCAGCGTTTTCCAGCTATGCGAACTCGTCTGCGGCACGATCGAGCAACAGCACACGGAACGAGCGGAGCTCCTTTCAGGTAATCGGTTCACGCCAGCTACGGCAGGTGGAAAGGTGAGCAGATGATCTTCAGACAGATCACGCACGATGATCTCGGCTGCGCGTCGTACCTGGTCGGCGATGAGAAGGCCGGTGTGGCAGCGGTGGTTGACCCACGGTTCGAGATCGACGAATACCTCGATCTCGCCCGCTACATGGGGGTCAGCATCGAGCACATCCTCGAGACGCACAACCATGCCGACCACGTCTCCGGCCACGGCCGCCTTGCCGCGGCGACGGGCGCAACGATTCACGTCCATCGCGACGCGGCGCCGGTGTATGACCATGAGCCGTTCGACGATGGCTGGGAGCTCGCGTTGGGGGCACTTGTGGTCCGCGCAGTGCATACGCCTGGCCATCGACCCGAGCACACAGCGTTCGCTCTGATCGACACCGCCCGCAGCGATCAGCCGTGGGCCCTGCTAAG
>DASZLC010000008.1:0-8781 GCA_035552615.1 Solirubrobacteraceae bacterium | reverse complement strand
GAGCGCATGCGGAGCTTCTTCACATTCCCCAATCCGGTCAACGACAAGGCTGCGCGGACGGTCGCCGGCGTCGTGCTGATCGGCGTCCCGCTCGACTTCCGGCTCGCCTTCGGCGCCGCCTTCGCGCCCGACGCCGAGGTGGTCGTGATCGACCAGGCCGAGCCGATCCGCGACCATCCGCGGCCGGTCGGCGCCGAGCTTTACGGCGCGCTCCCGGCCACGCTGGACGCACTCCGCGCCGCCTCGGCCGGTCCCGCCGACCACGCCGGCTGGATCACCGCGCTCGGCCAGGAGGAACAGGCGCGCCGCGCCGAGGAGGCGGCCGGGCTCGGTGACCCCCGCGCGCCGTTGCATCCGATGCGCCTGTACGCCGAGCTGATGCCGCTGCTCGACCGTGACGCGATCGTGGTCGGTGATGGCGGCGACTTCGTCTCCTACGCCGGCCGCCTGATCGACTCCTACGCGCCGGGCTGCTGGCTCGACCCCGGGCCGTACGGCTGCCTCGGCTCGGGGCCGGGATACGCGCTCGCCGCCAAGCTCGCCCATCCCCGGCGCCAGGTGGTGCTGCTCCAGGGCGACGGCGCCTTCGGCTTCTCCGGGATCGAGTTCGACACCCTGGCGCGGCACGGGATCGCGGTCGTCTCGGTGATGGGCAACAACGGGGTCTGGGCGCTCGAGAAGCACCCGATGGAGTTCCTCTACGGCTACTCGGTTGCCGCCGAGCTCCGGCCCGAGACGCCGTACCACGAGGTCGTCGCCGCGCTCGGCGGTCACGGCGAGCTCGTCCGCGCGCCCGGGGAGCTGCGCGGCGCATTCGAGCGCTCGCTGGCCTCCGGGCGCCCGGCGCTGATCAACGTCCTGACCGACCCCACCGTCGCCTACCCCCGCCGCTCGAACCTGGCTTAACGAAAGTCGCCCGCTTTCAGGGGCGGGCGACTTCCGATCCAGGTTGGTCCAGTCGGGACGGGCAGGGGTGACGACTCGAAAGGACCGCTGTAGGGTGATCCGGGCGGCGGGAGGCGCCGATGTCTTGCGGCTTCGCCCGGATCTATGTTGGGTCCGCGAATCGCAACCGCGATCCTCGTCCCGCTGAGCATGATCCGTCCTGGCCGGTGCGATCACAATCGAACATCCGTCCACTCGCCGAGAAACTCGATAAACTTGATTGAGTTACTATGTAAGCGACGCGGTGCCGGTTTGTCCAGGGTCGGCGCGCGTGCAAGCAAGGAGACACGGGAACGATGACGACATCCATCGCGGGTGCCGCGCAACCACTGCGCGAGCCCACGCCGGTGCACCGGTCCGGGCAGACGCCGCTTCAGCGGGGGACGCGGGTGCGGATCCTCGCCGTCGACGACCGGCCGCTGCTCCGCTCGGGCCTGGCCCGGGTGGCGCGCCGCGCGTTTGGCGCCGGTGCCCTGCCGGTCGGCGATCTCGCCCAGGCCGCCGCCGCCACCCGCCTGCTCGAGGCGCAGCCCCGCGCGCTGCTCCTTGGCCTGCACGCCGGCGATGACCCCGCCACGCTGCTGGAGCGGGCGCGCCGGATCGCGGCGATGGTGATCGTCGTGCTCGATCTCGGCGACCCAGCGCTGATCCGTGCCGCGCTGGCTGCTCGCGCCGACGGGTACCTGCTCGTCGAGCGCGCGACCCCGGATGAGCTGCGGGCGACGCTGGAGGCGGCCGAGGCCGGCATTCGCGCGGTCCCCGCCGAGCTGCGCACCGTGCCCGCGGGCGGCGCGGTGCCGGCCGCGATCACCCCGCGGTGCCTGGAGGTGCTGCGCCTGCTCGCCGCCGGCCTCCACGACGACGAGATCGCCGGCGAGCTCGGCATCAGCACGAGCTCCGTGCGCAAGCACGTCGCGGGCGCCCAGCAGCGGCTTGTGGCGCGGACGCGGACGCAGGCCGTGGCGATGGCGGCGCGGGACGGCCTCCTATGAGGGCCCGAGGGGTCCTCGGGATCTCGGCGCTCGCCCTGCTCGGGGCCGGCGCGCTCGTGCCCGGCGCCGCGGCGGGCGCCTCGGCGGGCGCCGCCGCGGGCGCCGACTGGGAGGCGAGTGGCGGCGGCGGGGCGGCGGCGAGCTTCGCCGCGGTGACGGTCACAACCGCCAGGCACCACATCCTGCAGCTGCGCGACGTCGTCGTGCAGGCCTCGATCAGCTGCGCCGACTCGCCGGCGCCGGCGATCCCCGTCGACGTCGAGGTGATCACCGCGAACGTGGCCGTCGGCGCCGGCGGCGCCTTCCGCACCGGCACGCTGGCGCACGGCGCGGGCACCGTGCTCAGCGGACGGATCAGCGGACGCCGGGTGACCCTCAGCTACCGGCACGTGGCACGGACGGCGAATCAGTTCGACGGGTCCACCGAGACGTGCGACACCGGCACGGTGAAGCTGACCGGTGCTCCCGGCCACCGCAAGGCGCTGCCCGACGAGGCGTGGGGCGGGCAAACGGTCAGCGGCGAGCCGGTGGACCTGAACGTCGTCGCCGGCGGGCGCGCCGTGCAGGAGCCGCCCCACCCGCCGGCCAACGGAGCTGCGCAGGCTGCGATCTCCTTCGGGCAGTTCCAGCAGAGCTGCTCGGTCGGGAGCTGCACCCCGTTCTCCTCCGACATCTGCGCCTGGGAGACCACCGAGACGCTGTTCGTCGGGGCCGACGGGACGTTCGGCAACGTCGCGTGGCAGGAGGGGGACCAGGCCGTGTTCACGGGCCGGTTCCGCAGCGCCCACTCGGTCACCGGCACCTTCACGAACGGCGGACAGGGATGCGAAGAGACGACGTGGAGCGCAACGCCGGGCTGAGAGCGGCCGGGGCCGGCGGCGCTCAGATCATGGTGCTGACCGAGCACCAGCTGATCGGACAGGGCCTCGTCGACCTGTTGCCCGAGGGCTGGCAGGACAGCGCCGTGATCGTCGACGGGATCGACGCGCTGGCGCAGGCCAGGCGTGGCGCGGTGGGCGCCGTGGTGATCGACGCCGCGCTGCCGCATGCTGTCCGGGCCGCCGCGCTGACGCGGGCGATCGGCGGCGCGGTGATCGTGCTGCTGCCCTCGCCCGCCACCCCGATCGACGAGCAGCTCTACAAGGACGCCGACGCGATCCTCCTCCGCGACGAGGTGGAACCGCGCACGCTGCGCCTCGCGCTGGCGGCCGGGCGTCTCGGGATGCG
The DNA here is from genome assembly GCA_035552615.1 of Solirubrobacteraceae bacterium. GTDB lineage: Bacteria > Actinomycetota > Thermoleophilia > Solirubrobacterales > Solirubrobacteraceae > Palsa-465. The sequence continues at coordinate 5,617 of DASZLC010000008.1, read as the reverse complement.
GCTGCTGCCCCGCTCGCTGCCCGCGCCCGCATCTGCCGCGGTGCCGGCCGCCGCGCTCGCCGCGGCGAGGCTGCCGGCGCGCGGCGAGCCGGCGACGCGCGCTCTCCAGCTGCTGGCCGAGGGGTTGCGTGACGCCGAGATCGCGCTGGAGCTCAGCCTGTCCGAGAGCGCCGTGCGCAAGTTGATCCAGCGCGCCGTGAAGCGCTCGGGCGCGCGCACGCGCTGCCAAGCCGTCGCCGCCGCGGTGCAGAGCGGCGGGCTCGGCTAGCCCTGAGCACCCGGCGGCGGCGCCGCTGCACTCTTGCCGTGGAGGCCCGGAACGAGCTCGTGCTTGGCCTTCGCCTCGGCGAGCAACTGCGCCAGCGTCTGGCCAATCTTGTGCGAGCCGTTGATCAGCCAGCGGCCGTCGTGGCGCACAAGCGTGAACGTTTTCGGCTGGATGAACTCCTCGACGCCCTCGGGCGCCTGCGCCGTGGCCGCGTTGCCCTCGACCTTGATGTCTTTCACGCCGACGACCTCCAGGACGTTGCCCGAGATGTTGACGCCGGACTGCTGCAGCTGGCTGGCGCTGTCGGCCAGGTCGGCGTTGAAGAACCGCATCGCGTCGGGGCAGGTGGACGCGGCGTTGATCGAGTCCGGGAAGGCGACCTTGGCGGACTGCATGAAGCCGGTGAGCCCCGCCGGCGAGAACAGCGAGCAGGCCGCGGAGGCGTCGTCCTGCCACGTCGCCTTGTAGAAGGCGCGGATCGTCTTGGTGATCTGCTGCTGGTCGGAGCCGGTCGCCAGATCGACCTCGTTGATGCTCGGCGCCTGCGTCACCTGAATCGAGCTCGCCGCCTTCTGAGCGGAGCTCGGCGTCTGATTGCCGGAGCCGCACCCGCCGACGGCCAGGCTGGCCGCGGCGACGGCGACCATCGAGCCCGCGCGGATCGCGTTGGTTGCACGTGTCATGTCGGTGAATATAGCCACGTTCTCAAGCATCTTCATTGAAGCAGTAGTGATTCGGGCGGTACGGGTAGTTCGGGACGGCCGCGTGTCCACAACCGTCACTGACAGATGTCCACCGCCACGACGGTCGTAAACACCACTGTTCAGATCGAGATGATCGATTACTCTTACCGGCCACTTACACACCGCCGCCCGCTGGGAGAAAGCAGTGCCAGGGCGACGCTCATTCTGTTGAGGAGGAACTGAAGGAACATGGCAAGGGAATCGGAGCAAAACGCAGGACCGCCGGCCCGACGGCGTCGATGGCGGCGCCGCGTCGCCGCGGTCGCCGGGTTGACGACGGTGCTTGTGCTGGGGGTCACGGCACTCGCGGCGGCGCAGATCACGCTCCCGGGTCTGGGGTTCTTGACCGGTGGCGATCCGGGATCCACGGAGCAGTCCGGGACGAGCGATCTCCCGATCGATCCGCAGTGGCTGGTCAACACGATCAAGTCCGCGACGAACCTCGGGCAGTGGACCAACCACACGGTCCCCGGCTCGATCACCGCGCGCGACCAAGACGACGCGAGCTGCCCGCGCACGGCGCCGAACAACTCGCAGGCGCAGTACTGCCGCCAGGAGTACATCGTCGTCTGGGCCGGCAAGCAGAACGCCGCCGACCTCGACGCGACCGACATCTCGGACTTCATCCAGAACCTGACGATCAACCCGGAGGGCCTGACGGAGCTGGCCGTGCCGCAGTTCGTGCCGGGCCTCGACGCGCTGGCGGTGATCGACGCCCGCAAGTACAACGCCGACCACAGCCTCAATCCCTACTACGGGCACGTCGTGAACCTCGCGACGCTGAACATCGACGGTGGTATCGAGTGCGAGCCGCACCACACGCAGTACGACTGGATCAACGGCGAGAACCTGATCCTCGGGTGCCTGTTCACGTCGTGGTCGTTCGGCGTCTCGACCCACGACATCCCGAACATCACCGGGCTGACGACGAACACGCCGCTGTCGGTCGTGCAGGGGTCGATCCCGGATGCGTTCGACGCGGTCAAGTACGACAACGCCAACCACGCCAACGACGAGTACATCGGCACGTGGATGGGCGGCCCGCTGTACAACTACGGCGTTGCTCCCGGGGCCCTGGTCACGCTCGACGGCTCGGGGCACATCCTGTCGACGACGCCCGCCGGATCGATCGGGCAGGTCCTCACCGATCCGCGTGAGGCGGCGGCGTGCAGCCTGCTCGAGTCTGAACCGACCGGCACGTGCTCCAATCCCCACGGGATCCAGGCCCGCCCGGACCTGAACGCGATGGTCACCGACGACTACGCGGTCCCGGCCCTGATCATCCTCGATCCGATCAAGCCGGTGGACATCTACGCGTTCCGGCCGACGGTCCGGATCTGGAACATCGCCAACCCCCAGAAGCCGGTGGAGACATCGGTGGCGCACATGCCGATCACCTGGCGTGATCCGGCCAACCCGGCGCACACCAACATCGGGATCATGGAGGGCGGCAAGACGCACGCCGCTCCCGACGCCAGCACCTGCGGTGCCGGGATCGCGAGCTCGGCGTGCGCGCCCGGCGACGACAAGAGCGCCTACAACGGCTACTTCCTGTGGTCGAAGGGCTTCTTCTCGGAGTCGATGTGCGGCGGTGGCGTGTTCTGGGATTCGGACGTCACAGCGCCGGCCGCCAACGGCGTCTCGACGAGCCAGTGGCATCAGGTGTGGGACGACGGGTTCTCACAGCTCGCCACGAACTCGACCGGCGAGAACTCGGGTGCCAACTCGGTCAACGGCGGGTTCGAGGACGAGCCCGGCGGCTGCTCGGGTGGCGCCTGGATCCAGACGAGCGCCAACAACCGGTGGCTGTTCCACACGGTTCAGGGTCGCGTTCCCCTGGCGGACAACTACTTCGACCAGGGCGAAGAGAAGATGGTGTACGTGCTCGACGTCTCCCACCTCGTCGAAGACGGCGAGAAGGGGATCGAGACCTGCAATATGAACGCGACAGATCCCAAGACGGGGATCAAGGAGGGATTGGAAGAAGCGCAGATCGCCAACCAGGTGGTGCCGACCGGCAACCCCAACAACTCGACGGCACAGTACGCCGAGAAACCATCGACGGAGATCGGGGACTGCCCGGTGCTGCTCGACGTGCTGATCGTGCACGACCCGACATCCGGCGGCCCGCACTGGGCGGCGCTGGACAACCATTCGCTGGATGCGGATGGCTTCCCGACGCGGATGACGTTCGACGATTACTTCGTCGCGCGGACCGGCGTCGACGGTGACCACCGGCTCTACGTGGTGGACATCGCCCCGGATGGCAACCTCACCTACGACGAGAACTTCGTCGACGAGGAGGACGGAAGCATCGGCGTCGACTTCAATCGACGCGACTGGTACGGACTCCCGGACCAGGGCTTCTACAAGCCGCACGCGATGGACTGGGTGTGCCCGCCGACGGACTGCGCCGACGACATACCGAGCGCAGCCGGCTGATGCAGGCTGCCCTCACCTGGGCCGCACGGCGGCGGTGGCGAGTAATCGCCACCGCCGTCGTGCTGGGGGCGCTGGCGCTCGCGCCGGCGGCCTCCGCCCACCCCTACCTGATCGCCTCGACCCCGCAGGGCGGTGTCGTGGACTCGCAGGCCCCGACGAGCATTCAGCTCGCGTTCACCGAGGGCCTCGTCATCAAGGGCTGCTCGATTCGGGTCAGGTCCTCCAGCGGCCGGGTCGTCCGCGTCGGCGCGGTCCGCTCCTCGTTCGGCGGCAACGCGATGACCGCGCAGATCCCCAAGCTTCCGGAGGGCGTCTACACCGTCAACTGGGTCGCCTACGGCAACGACGGGCACACCGTCGAGGGCGCCTACCAGTTCGGGGTGCCGAACTCCAACGGCCAGCCGCCTCCGGGCGCGTCCCGGTTGCTGGCCACCACGGTCCAGAGCGCCGAGCAGGCGCCGGCCGAGAGCCTCGTCTCCGTGGCCGGCCGCTGGCTGGCCGCGATCGCGGCGTTCGCGCTGCTCGGCGCGTTGACCCTGCTGCTGCGCCTGCGCGGCCGGCTGGAGGATGAACTACGCCGGGCCACCGAGCTGCGCTGGCTGCGCTACGCGCCCGCCGTGCTCGCGCTCGCGCTGATCGGGACGCTGATGGAGGCGGTCAAGCGCGCCGACGGCCCGCACGGGCTCGACCTCGGGCTGCTCACCTCCGCCACCACGGGCGTGGCCATCATCGTGCGTCTGGCCGTGCTCCTGATCGGAGCGGTCCTCGTCGGCGTACTCGTCGCCCGGCAGTCTCGACCGTCGCTGCGCACGGCGGTGTACGGAATCACCGGCGGACTCGCGCTCGCCGCGCTGGCCATCGACGGCCACGTCGCGACGACCAAGGTGACGCCATGGCTGGCCGATCTCGGCATGGTCGCCCACCTCGTCTCCGGCGGCGTCTGGATGGGCGCGGTGATCGTGCTGGCGCTGTGCCTCGTGCCGGTCTCGCTGAAGGCCTCGCGCAGCGATGCGCTGCTCGGCTCCGTGCGCGCGTACGCGCCGGTGGCGATCGCCGCGGCCGCCGTGATGGTCGTCACCGGCGTGATCGCCGCCGTGCGTGAGGTCAGCCGGTGGTACTTCTTGCGCTGGTCCTCCTACGGCCACGTCCTGATCATCAAGGTCGTGATCGTCGCCGGCGTGCTGGCGCTCGGCGCCGCCAGCACGGTCCTGGCGCGTCGCGCGCTGGCGCGCGGCGCCGCGACCGACGCCGAGCACCGCCGCGCCGGCCGGTTCATGCGCGCCGAGGCGGGCATGGCCGTGATCACCGTGGCGGTCGCGGCGCTGCTGGCCGGCACCTTGCAGGGCCGCGGGCAGACACTGCCGTCGCAGCGCGGCGACCTGCTGCCAGGGCTCGGCGTCGCCGATGTTGCGCTCCAGGGCGCGACCGGACAGCTGACGCTCGCACCGGCGCGGGTCGGGCTGAACCGGATCGTCGTCACCAACGCGGAGCCGAACCAGACCGGATCGCAGGCGCCGCCGACGCCGAAGTCGGTGTCGGTGGCGTTCGCGTGCGCCTGCCAGGGCGGCTCGCTCTCCTTCCACGCGACGCTGCATCCGGGCCCGGCCGGGCCGAGCGGCGCGTGGTCGGCCGAGGTGGCGCTCCCCCGCGACGGCACCTACAGCGCCGAGCTGAAGGAGAACGGCAAGGCGACGATCGGCAGCCCGACGTTCACCGTCGGCGACATCTCCTCGCCCGGCTCGACCCCGCTCACCGTCGCCTCGGTGGCCGACCTGTCCGGCCCCGACGCCGTCGCCTGTCGCTCGCAGGAGCTCGGGGCGCTCACGGCGATCGAGCTGATGAACGCGTCGGGCGGAATCGGCGGCGCCAAGATCCGCCAGGACGTGCTCGACGATCAGGGCGACCCGGCAATCGCCCGCGCCGACGCGCTACAGCTGGCCCGGCAGCACCCGATCGCATTCCTGGCCCCGTGCGGGCAGGGCGCGCAGGCGGCGATCCAGGCGGTCGGCAACACGATCCCGACCGTCGTCGCCGACGACAGCGTCCCGATCACCCAGGGCAAGTACGTGTTCCGGTTTGCCCCGAACCCGTACGCCGAGGGGTACGCGGCCGGGCAGTACATCGGCAAGATCGGCCTGCCGTCCGAGCCGCACACCACCCGCCG
>DASZLC010000007.1:0-2551 GCA_035552615.1 Solirubrobacteraceae bacterium | reverse complement strand
TGTCCGGCGAGCGGCCGTACACGCTGGAGGAGGTCGGGCGGGCGTTCAACGTCACGCGCGAGCGGATCCGGCAAATCGAGAACCACACGCTGAAGAAGCTCGAGGCGCTCCCCGAGGCCCAGCGGCTGCGGGACGCCTCGTAGTCGTTGCGGGTTCCGTCCGGGTCGGGTGCGAACATGTGTTCGTGCCCGACCTGCGATGGACCCCACGGAGGCAAGGGGATCTCGGCGAGATCTCGGCCATGGAGTGGCTGGTCAGCCAGGGCGCGATCGTGTGGGCGCCGGTCGTCGGCAGCCCTGACGTCGATCTGATCGGCCAGTTCGGCGACGATTTGGTTCGGGTTCAGGTGAAGACGTCGACGTGTCGCCGTGATGATCGCTGGGAGGTGGCGCTCTGCACCCGGGGCGGGAACCGGAGTTGGAACGGCGTCGTGAAGCTGCTGGACGCGACGCGCTGCGATGCCCTCTTTGTCCACGTCGGCGACGGGCGTCGTTGGTACATCCCCGCATCGGAGCTCGGCGGGGGTTCCGGCATCCGGCTCGGCGGACCAAAATACGCCGAGTTCGAGGTCGAGCCTGGCGCTCCGCTGCCGGCGCGCCCGAAGGCCAAAATCGCCGCTCCTCGCTAGACTCGCACGCCCCCGGCGGGGTTCCAGAGCGGTCAAATGGACAGCGCTGTAAACGCTGCGGCTATGCCTTCGCAGGTTCGAATCCTGCCCCCGCCATCAGCCGGTCCGGAGGGAGGGGATTCCCTCCGGAATGCCCGTCGCAACACGGCGTTCACCGAACGTCAGTTCGCATCTCTATCCTCTGGAGGAGATGCTCACGGACGATCGAGACACCGACGACGGCCTGAACGAGCCGTTCTTCGACACGGAGACCCATGCGACGGTCGATGGCGCGGGCCCGCAGCGGACGATTCGGGCCGCCGCTGCGCGCCTGGATATGCAGCCGGGGTTGCTGGAGGCCGCTCGCCGGCTGCGGCGCAAGCTGCCCGGCGACGAGAAGTTCGGCGATCCGCTGTCGATGGCCGGCCCCGAGCCGGCCGCGGTCGTCGCTCGGGGCGTCTCCGCGCTGCGGCCCGAGCGCGAGAGCTTCCTCGGCGAGATCGGCTTCGCCGGTCTGCAGGTGTGGCAGTCGATCTCCGAGGCGACGGGCCGCGGCCGCGGCGACACCGAGCTGGCGCTGCTGTTCACCGACCTGGTCGGGTTCTCCTCGTGGGCGCTGGAGGCCGGCGACGCCGCCGCGCTGGAGCTGCTGCGCGAAGTGGGCACCGCCGTGGAGACGGCCGTGCTGGCCCACGACGGCCGGATCGTGAAGCGCCTCGGCGACGGGCTGATGGCCAGCTTCATCGATCCCCGCGCGGCGATCGACGCCGCGCTGGATGCGCAGGAGTCGGTCAGCAAGATCGAACTCGACGGCTATCGCCCGCGGATGCGCGCCGGGATTCACTGGGGCCGCCCGCGCAAGCTCGGCGGCGACTACCTCGGCGTCGATGTGAACATCGCCGCCCGCGTCGGCGACGCGGCCAAGGCCGACCAGGTGCTCGTTTCGGACATGGCCCTGATGCAGATCGAGGCGGCCGACCTTCGCGTCGGCCGGCAGCGCCGCCTCCGCGCCGATGGCGCTCCGCGCGACATGCACGTCGCGCCCGTCTCGCGCGCCGCCTAGCCGCGGTCTCCTGCGCCTGCACGGTTTCTTGCATCGACTCGTCGGCATCGTGACTCGCGGCGAGGGCTGTTAGCGTCGCCCGCCCGGTCTCGGACTCGGGATCGATCGCATGCGCACCCTGCCGAACCAACACCGAGGCCGACGGCGCGCCGGTCTGGTCGCCCTCACCGGACTGGCGATGGTCGGGCTGATACTGCTTGGTCGGCCCGACGCACGCGCCGCATCGAGCATCGGCCGGGTGACGAGCCAGATCGGCGCCGGGCAGGGTCAGGTGTCGGGGTTGAGCAGCGCGCTCGCCGGCCAGAGCGCCCGGCTGCGCACCGTGAACGGCGCCGTCGCCCAGCTGCAGGGTCGGATCACGTCGGTCGAGGCGGCGCTCGCTAACGACCGAGCGCAGGAGGCCACGCTGCGCGCTCGGCGGGCCACGGTTCAGGCGCGGCTGACGCAGCTCGAAGCCAAACAGGCCCACACCGAGGCCGTGCTCTCCAGCCAGCTCGTCGCCACCTACGAGACGCCGCCGCCGAACCTGATCACCGTGGTGCTGGAGGCGAGCGGCTTCCAGGATCTGCTGAACCGGCTCGACTTCGTGAACCGCATCGGCGATGAGGACGCCCACGTCGTTGCCGCCGTCCGCGCCTCTCGCCGGGCGGTTGCCGCCGAGGCGATTCAGATTGGCCGCCTGGCGGTGCGCCAACAGGCGCTGACCGATCGCGTCGTGGGCGAGAGCAACGCGTTGAACCGAGACCGCTCGGCGCTCGTCTCCAAGCAGCTGGCCGCGCTCCACGCCCGCGACCGCACCGCCGCCCGGCTCGCCGCCGCCCGCGGGCAGGTCGCGACGCTGCGGCGTGAGCTCTCCGGCCTCCAGTCGGCGGCGGCCATAG
>DASZLC010000006.1:0-14889 GCA_035552615.1 Solirubrobacteraceae bacterium | reverse complement strand
AGCGAGAAGAACCCGACGTTCGCGCCGATGTCGTAGAACACCGCACCTGGCGCGAGCGTCCGACGCAGGCCCTCTTGCACCGGAAGTTCGAGCGTGCCGCGCAAGATGCTGTGTGCGTGTACGTGATCAAACGGTGGCGTTCCCGAGGCGAGACGCACGCCACCGGCCAGCCCGGTCGCGATGACGCGCTCACCGTCGAGCCATCCCGCCGCGGAGCGAACAAACGGACGCGCGTCGTCGAGAATCGCTCGACGCTGCGACGGCGTCAGCCGCGTGAGAAGCAGTAGGCCGCCGGAGCGCACCGCGCGCGTCATCGACGGAATCGACGTCACCACCCCGCGGCCACTCAACCGTTCACCGTCAGTGCGAACCTGGCACCCACGGACCAACGCCGCCGATCCGCTGCACCGAGTAGCGCAGCAGCCATCCGGAGGCCTTCGGGGCGGGGAACTCCTCGCCGGGTGCGACGTAGACCTTGGCGAGACGGTTGAGCAGGTCCCAGGCATGCTCGCCAGTCTCGATCGTGGCCGTTGCCTTCAGCACCGCATACGGCCTGAGGAACGTGTCGGGCTCGGCGGGTGCGCCGAAGGAGAGCACGACCCGCGGGTCCCGCTCGACATTGCGGAGCTTCAGATGGCGGTTCATATGGCCGCTCACGATGTCGTCGCCATCAAGCCCGATCCAGATCACGGTCACTTGCGGAGAACCGTCGGCGTTGATTGTGGTCAGATGGGCCATTGGACCCGACGCGATCAATTCGCGCAATTCGCGCGGCAATGCAGTCACGCTGTCGCTCCCTTCGGTCGAGTCATGTCCAGCGCCATTAGGCGCCGGCACAAGTATGTCGTCCGGCGACCGTCCGTCAACAGACGTCCAGGGGCCTCGCCTAGAAGGTTTCCAGGCTGCCGTCCGGCCGACAAGCAGGGCAATGCCTCCACTGCTTGTCGCCCACCGCCGCCGGCTCCTCGCTTCGATCCTTCCCGTGCTCGCGTTGTGCTTGCTCGCGGTGTGGGCTCGATCGCCAGCACCGGCGCAAGCGGCGGCGCCGCACGCGCGCAGCGCCGCCCGCGTCCATTCGAAACGCGCGCGAGCAGACAGGCAGCACCATAAGCGACACCGGCGCCGGCGCCGGCGGTCGACCACGACTGCGCAGACGTCAACAAGCCCGGTTGCGACGGCGTCAAAAAAGGCACCTCCAGCGCCAAAGCCCCCGGCTCCGGCGCCGTCGTCACAGCCGGTGGTGTTTGGGATCTATCCGGGTGGCGCGGCCGGGACCGTCGGCCCGAGTGGCCCGCTCGCCCCAGAAAATCCGCGGCTGCGGCTCGCGGCGCTCGAGCAGTTGAAGCCCGCCAACGCCCCGTTCGTCGTGCACCTGTACGCCGGGTACAGGGGGCAGCGGCGGCCCCTCCGCCGCAGCGCAGGTCGGCGCGGACATCAGCGCGTATACGGCGGCGGGGTTCCAGGTCGAACTCGTCCTCTGTTACCGCCCGTCTGACATGAACGCCGCGGTCGACGTTCCCGGATTCGACCAGTTCGTCCGGACCACGGTCGACCAGCTCGGATCCAACCCCGGCGTCGTCTCGCTGCAGGTGACCGACGAGGCGAACGTCGCAGGCGCCCCCAACGCGTCCGACGGCTACTACCCGGGCGCCGACGATGCGCTGATCAACGGCGTGATCGCCGGCGCCAACGAGCGCAACGCCGACCATTTCGGCCAGCTCAAGATCGGCTTCAACTGGGCCGCGACCGGCTCGTCGGCGACGTCCTTCTGGAGCTACCTCGGCCAGCACGGCGGCGCGGCGTTCGTCAACGCGGTTGACTGGGTCGGGATCGACGCGTATCCGGGCACCTGGGGCCCGCCGCTGGCGAGCGGCCTCTCGCTCGGCGATGCGATTACCCAGGCGACCGTCCAGGCCCTGAGCGCCACACGCCAGACTGAGATGCCGCTGGCCCGTATCCCCGCCAGCGTGCCGATTCACGTCTCCGAGAGCGGGTATCCCACCGGCCCGGGCCGGACCGACGCGATGCAGGTGACCGCCCTTCAGGCCGAGGTCCAGTCGGTCGTCGATTACAGCGCGACGTACAACGTCAACGGATATCGCTGGTTCGACTTGCGCGACGCGGACTCCGCGAGCACAAGCTTCGAGGACCAGTACGGCCTGATGACCGACAACTACACCCCGAAGCCGGCGTTCGCCGTCTATCAGCAGCTCGTCGCGTCACTGTCCTAGCTGCTGGAACGGATCTCGCGGCTCAGACGTCCTGTGAGCGGCGCGCAAGAACCTTCTGCCGCTCGCTCTCGGCGCGGCGCAGGCGCGAGGCATTGTGGGCCTCCTCGTTGCGTCGGGCCACTTCCTTGCGCAGTTCGTTGAACGCGATCTCGGACGTCGCTCTGCCCGGACCGGGTTGTTGAAGCGCTGGGGCGGGCTTGGGCTTCTGGTTCGGCATATCTGCACTCCTCCTTACTCCGCTCGGGGGACCGGGCCACGCGACGATGCAGCAGCGCGGCATTCAGACAGCGGAGGCTCCTTCCACTGTAGTCGTCTTCCGCGCCCGTGGGGTGTCCTCGGTGGTCTTACCGGCGCGCTGCCCCCTCACGGCGGGCGAGCTGGTCGTGAGCCACGCGTCAGCCGCGCACCGCCTGGGTGGCGCGTTCGCGGGCCGTCTCGGGCGAGGGCACGACGATCACCGGCCGGTCGGAGTGCTGCAGCACGGCGTGCGACACGCTGCCGAGGAGCAGCGACTTCAGACCGGTCAGGCCGCGGGTGCCGAGCACGATCGCGCTCGCGTCGACCCGGTCGGCTTCGGCGATGATCGCGCCGGCCGTGGTCGTGCTCTGTTGGTGGGTGTGGGGCTCGGCGTGCAGGCCGACCCGCTCGGCGAGCGCGGCGCCCTCCGCCGCGCGCTCCGTGGCGACGCGCGTGCTGGCCGCGTCGATCGCGTCGAAGTCGACCGCTCCGGCGCCCAGTCCAAGCCCTGCGGCTCGATGCAGCATCACCTCGGCGAACGGCTCCCACACCGTGACCACGGTGGCGTCCTGTCCGGGCAGCAGTTTGCCGGCGTGTTCGATTGCGGCCTTGGCGTCGACCGATCCGTCGTAGGCAATCAGGATCATCTCGGGTCCTTGTCGGTATCAGTGGATACGTGTCTGACCCAAGACGTTAGTGGGCGAGCTGCGGGGGCCTTAGGCCCCGCCGTAGACGTCGAAGTCGACGCTCTTGCCGGCCGCCGTCGCCCTGACCTGTGACACGGGCGCGCAGCCGGTGCACGGGTTGGTGACGCGGACGCGGAGGCCGTCGATTCGCGTCGGGACCCTGCCGTCATGCAAGAGGGCCTTGGCCACAACCGTGGCGACGTGGCGCGCCGTTGTGCAGCTGACGCCGCCAGCAGTGAGTCCCTCGACCTTGTTACCGAACGACGCCGAACCCTGCTGATAGCTGAACGAGAGCCCGTGCGTGGAACAGTTCCTGGCGGTGTGAGCCTCGGCCGCGCCGGCCGTCACCACCAACGCCGTAACGGCAAGCGCTATCAGCGATGCGCGCCGGAGGTCCCTCATGGCGCGAACCTACCACTTCGCCTGGATCAGGACAGCGACTCGTCGAGCTCGCCGAGTGCGTTGGTGAGCTGGAGGTTGGCCGCGTAGTCGACCGGGCAGGCGATCACCGAAACGGTGTCGGCCGCCAGCGCCTCGGTCAGCGTCGGCAGCAGCTCGGCGGCCGAGCCGATGCGGTAGCCGCGGGCGCCGAAGCTCTCGGCGTAGGCGACGAAGTCCGGGTTTCCGAAGGCGATGTCGAAGTTGTGCCCCAGCTCCAGATCCATCTTCCACTTGATCAGGCCGTACTCGTCGTCGACCCAGATCAGCACGACCATCGGGATCCGCTCGCGCAGCGCGGTCTCGATCTCCTGTGAGTTCATCATGAAGGCGCCGTCGCCCGTGGCCACGAGCACCTTCGCCTCGGGACGGGCGAGCTTGGCGGCGATCGCGCCGGGCAGCGTCCACGCCATCGTCGAGAGGCCGTTGGAGATCAGGCACGTGTTCGGCGCGTACGTCGGGTACAGCCGCGCCATCCACATCTTCAGCGCGCCGGTGTCGACGAGCACGATGTCCTCGCGTCCGAGCGCGGCGCGAGTGTCGGCGACGATCCGGGCCGGTGTCAGGGGGAAGCGGTCGTCGGCGCTGCCCCGCTCCAGCTCAGCGGCCAGCATCGTCCGGATCCGCTTCTCGCCGAGGTCCGGCTGGAAGGGCTTGCCGATCGCGTCGGCGAGCGCGTCGAGGGTGCGGGGTATATCGGACTGCAGACCGACCTCGACCTCGTAATGAGCGTCGACCTCGGCCGGGAAGCGGTGGATGTGGATGATCTTCTTGTCGGCCCCGGGGTTGATACGAACCGGGTCGAACTCCTGCAGCTCGTAGCCGACGGCGACGATCGCGTCGGCCTCGTCGAACCCGAAGTTCACGTAGTCGTGACGCATGAAGCCGACGGCGCCGAGCGCCTGCGAATGGTCGTCGGCCAGCACGCCCTTGCCGTGGAACGTCGTCGCCACGGGCACGTTCAGCTTCTCGGCGAAGCGTCGCACGGCATCGGCGGCGCCGGCGCGGGCGGCGCCGTGGCCGGCCAGCACGACCGGATTGCGGGCGGCCCGGAGCACCTCGGCGGCGCGGGTCAGCTGGCTGGCCGACGGCTCGTCCGGGCGTGGGCGGTTGACCTCCAGCGGCCGGGCGCCGGCGGGCGCGGGCGCCTTCTCGACGTCCTCCGGGACGGCCAGATAGACGGCTCCCGGGCGCTCGGTCTGGGCGAGCTTGAAAGCTTTGCGGAACATCTCGGGCACCGCCGCGGGCGTCGCCACAAGCTCCGCCCATTTCGTCACCGGCTTGAACATCGAGACGAGGTCGACGCCCTGGTGGGACTCCTTGAAGCTCCGGTTCATCCCGACCTGGGCCGACAGGGCCACCAGCGGAGTCGAGTTCGTCGTGGCGTCGGCGACGCCGAGCAGCAGGTTGATCGCCCCCGGCCCGAGCGTCGAGGAGCACACGCCGGCGCGCCCGGTGAGCCGGCCGTACACCTCGGCCATGAACGACGCCGCCTGCTCGTGGCGGACGAGCACGTAGCGGATCGACGAGTCCGACAGCGCCTCGACGAGGTGGATGTTCTCCTCCCCGGGGATCCCGAACACGTGCGAGACGCCTTCGTTTTCCAGGCACTCCACGATGAGCTCGGCGATGTTGGTTCCCATCACTCCGAACGATAGAAGGTTGAGCGGGCCGGGCGGCGTGGCACCCTGTAGGACGTGAGCTGCCTGCGGATTGGACACGGCGGGGCCAGCGCGCTAGCACCCGCCAACACGATCGCGGCGTTCGACGCCGCGGTCGATGTCGGGATCGACATGCTGGAGTTCGACGTGCGCGAGCACCGGGGGGAGCTGGTCCTCGCTCACACGCCGTTCGATGCTCGCTGGCGGCGGAGCGTGCGGTTGGCCGACGCTTTGCGCCACCTGTCGGGCCGGCGGTTCGCCGACGTTCACCTGAACGTCGACCTCAAGCGTTTCGGTTGCGAGCCCGCGCTGCTCGACGCGCTCGCCCACGCCGGCCTCCTCGACCGCACGCTGATCTCCTCGCAGGTGCCGGCGATCATCGACCGCGTTCGCGCGCTGGAGCCCCGCGTCGCCACCGGCATCTCGGTCGGCGGGCGGGTGAACCGGCTGGGCCGGCGCTGGGGGGACTGGCAGGACCGGGTCCTGGGCGGGCTGGTGGCGCGGCGCTGGGACGCGCTGATGGCCCAGCACAAGCTGATCACGCCGGGGTTATTGGAGGCCGTGTCGGAGCGCGGCGGCTCGCTGTACGCGTGGACGGTGAACGAGCGGCCGCTGATCTCGCAGCTGCGGGGACTCGGCGTCCACGGCATCACCACGGCCGATCCGCGCCTGTTCGCCCCGTTCTGAGCAGGACCGGCGCGACCTGTTGGGCGATAAGGGGCGGATACCGCACCCGATCGCCCACGACCGCGGCCGGCGGCGCCCTCAGGAGCGCTGTTGGCGCTGCGGCCCGACGGCCAGTTGCAGTTCCTCGCCGCCGACCGCGTGGCCGCCCGAGCACCGCAGCTCCAAGCCAACGCGCCCGCCGCAGCCGGCGTGGTGGAACTCCACCGGCGCGCCCAGCCCGTCCTGCGCCCAGCGATCGCCCCACTGCATCAACGCCACGAGCACGGGGAGCAGCTCCGAGCCCTGTTCGGTGAGGAGGTAGGCGTGACGGGTCCGCTGGCCGGGCTCCTGGTAGGGCTCGCGGCGGAGGATTCCGACGTCCGTCAGCTCGCGCAGTCGCGCCGCGCACACGGGCTCGCTCAACCCGGTCTGCGAGACGAACTCCTCGAAGCGCGTCGCGCCGTAGAACGCCTCGCGGAGGATCAGGAACGACGCCCGGTTGCGCACGACGTCGAGCGTCCGGGCCATCGAGCACCGGTCGGCCGTCCAGCCCGAGCGAGGCTCGAGCGGCCCGGTCATCGTGATCGTCGAAGACATGGCCGCGAGTATAGCTGACTAAGAACGAGCTAAGCCAGTCTGGTAGGGTCTGGCTATGAACTTGCTCAGTCAGACCTTCACGAAGGGGCGCCGCGGCAATGCGTCGCCGATGATGGTGCTGGCGATCGTGTGCGCCGGGGTGGTCCTGGCCAGCCTCGATCTGTTCATCGTCAACGTCGCGCTGCCCGACATCGCGCGGGACCTGCATCAGCGCAACCTCGGCGACCTCAGCTGGGTGCTGAACGCCTACGCGATCGTCTACGCGGCGCTGCTCGTCCTGTTCGGCCGCCTGGCCGAAAGCCGGCGTCGCGAGAACGGCTTCCTGCTCGGCGTGCTGATCTTCACCGCCGCCTCGGCGGCGTGCGGTGCCGCCACCAGCCTGCCGATGCTCGTCGCCTTCCGCGTCGTCCAGGCGGCCGGCGCGGCGCTGCTCACGCCGACGTCGCTCAGCCTCGTGCTGGCCACGAGCGCACCGGAGCGTCGGCACGGCGCGGTACGGGCCTGGACGGCGATCGGCGGCCTGGCGGCCGCGCTCGGCCCGGTGCTCGGCGGCCTGCTCGTCGAGGCGAGCTGGCGCTGGGTCTTCTACGTCAACGTCCCGATCGGGATCGCGGCGCTGATCGTAGGCTGGCGACTGCTGCCGCGGGTCGACGGACACCCGACGCCGCGCCCCGACGCGTTCGGCGCGCTGCTTGTCACGGTCGGCACGGCGGCGCTCACGCTCGGCCTCGTGAAGGGCAACGACTGGGGCTGGGCGTCGGGCGCCACGCTCGCCACGCTGATCGGCTCCGTGCTCGCGCTCGCCGCGTTCGCCCTGCACTGCGCGCGCCACCACAACCCGTTGATCGACGGCGCGCTGTTCAAGGTGCGCGCCTTCTCGGGCTCGTCGGTCGTCTCGATCGCGTTCAGCATCGCCTTCGGGGGGATGCTGCTGAGCCGCGTGCTGTGGGCCCAGGACGTGTGGGGGTGGTCGGCGCTCCAGACCGGGCTCGGGATCGCGCCCGGCCCGCTGATGGTGCCCCTGTTCTCGTTCGTCGTCGCGGCGCGGCTGATCCCACGGATCGGCGCCGGTCCCGTGATTGCGATCGGGGCGACCATCTTCGCCGCCGGCGCCGCGTGGTGGGCGTTTGGCGCCGGGCTGCATCCCGACTACGCCGGCGAGATGCTCGGTGGCATGCTGCTCACCGGGATCGGCGTTGGACTGACGCTGCCGACCTATATGGCGGCCGGTGCCGCGTCGCTACCCCCGCACGCGTTCGCCACCGGTTCGGCGGTCGTCAACATGCTCCGCCAGGTCGGCCTGGCGATCGGTGTGGCGATCCTGATCGCCGTGCTCGGCACGCCACACTCCCCCCACGGCACGCTGCTCGCCTACCGCCACGCCTCCGAGGTGATCGCCGCGGCATCGCTGCTGGCGGCGCTGGCCGGCGCCGTGCTGCTGCGGCGGCCCGCCGCGGCGGCGTCCGCCACGGTGGCCGATCCGGCCGGGGCATCGGCGGCGGTGTAGCGTCGCGGGGGCGATGGATGCCCCCGCCCAGCGCCTGGTTCGCGAGCGCCTGCACGGCGGCGACGACCCGCTGGCGGCCGTCCGGTGGCTCTACGGACAGCCGCGGCCGGTTGCCCTGAGCGGGGCCTGGGCCGGCGGCGGGTTGCTGCTGACCTCCCACCCGCAACGAGTCGCGACCGCCGACGAGGACCCGTTCGCCCTGCTTGACGCGCACGAGCCGAGCGATTCCGATCACGACGTCGTCGCAGGCGGCTGGTTCGGCTGGCTGGGCTTCGGTCTCTCCCGCCGTCTGGAGCCGGTCCCTCCGCCACCGCCGCGGCCGCGGCCCCTGCCGCCCTTCGATCTCGCCTTCCACGACCACGTCGTCCGCTGCGATTCCGCCGGGCAGTGGTGGTTCGAGGCGCTGTGGAGCGAAGCGCGCGCCGATCTCCTTATCGAGCGGCGTGGCTGGTGGCGCGAGCGCCTGCGCCAGCCGTCGCCGCCAGCCCGCGACACACCGGCCGGCCCGCTGCGCGCCGTCGCACCCGGCACCAGCGGTCACCACGCCGCGGTCGCCGAGACCGTGGCGCGGGTCGCCGCCGGGGACCTCTCGCAGGCGAATATCTGCCTGCGGCTGGAGGGCCCGATCGACGGCGATCCGCTCGAGCTGTGGATCGCCGCGGTCACGCGCGAGTCGCCGGCCCATGCGGCCTACATCGGCGGGCGCGCGCACGCCGTGGCGAGCCTCTCGCCCGAGCTGTTCCTGCGCCGCCGCGGCCGGACGGTCAGCACCCGGCCGATCAAGGGCACGGCCCCGCGCGCCACCGATCCGGCGGCCCTTCAGGCCAGCGCCAAGGACCGGGCCGAGAACGTGATGATCGTCGACCTGATGCGCAACGACCTGGGCCGCGTCTGCGAGTACGGCTCGATCCACGTCACCGGGCTGTGCGAGGTCGAGCCGGCGGCCGGCGTGTGGCATCTCGTGTCGACCGTGGAGGGGACGCTGCGCGCCGACGTGGGCGACGGCGCGTTACTGCGCGCGACGTTCCCCCCCGGGTCGGTTACGGGGGCGCCGAAGGTCCAGGCGCTGCGCCAGATCCACGCCGTCGAGGCGACCGGCCGCGAGGCGTACTGCGGCGCCGTCGGCTTCGCCTCGCCAGTGGCCGGGCTGGAGCTGAACGTGGCCATCAGGACGTTCGAGACCGACGGTGAGCGGCTGTGGCTCGGTGCCGGCGGCGGCGTCGTCGCCGACTCCCAGCCGGCCGCCGAGGTCGCCGAGGCGCTGGCCAAGGCGCGCGGGATCGCCACCGCCGCCGGAATCGCCGTGCTGGCCGACGTCGCGCTGCCGCCGCCCGTCGACGGCCCGATCCTCACCGGTCCGCGGCCCGATCCGGAGCGGGGCGTGTTCGAGACGGTCCTCGTGCAGGATGGCCGCGCCGTCCAGCTCGGCGCGCATCTCCATCGTCTGCGCACGAGCGCGGGACGCCTGGGCCTCACCCCGCCCGCCGACGCCGAGGCGGCGCTGGAGCGCGCGGCCGCCGAGCTGCGCACCGGGGCCCTGCGCTTCGCCGTCACCCCAGACGGCGCCGCTCTCACCACTCGCCCGCTGCCGGGCGCCGGCGCGACGGCGCTCGTCCCGGTCGTGCTCGCGGGCGGGCTCGGGGCGGGCAAGTGGGCCGATCGGACGCTGATCGATGCCGTCAGCGCACCCGGCACCACGCCGCTGCTGTGCGACCTCGACGGCCACGTGCTGGAGGCCGGGTACGCGGCCGTCGTGATCGTCGAGTCCGGCCGGGTGATCGCGCCGCCGCTCGACGGCCGCCAGCTGCCCTCGGTCTCCCGGGCTGCGATGATCGCCGCGGCCCGGGCCGTCGGGCTCGCCGTCGAGCTCGCCCCGATTACGCTGGCCCGGGCGCGAGCGGCCGATGCCGTGCTCCTCGCATCGGCGCTGCGCGGCCCGCACGCCGGCGTCCTGGCCGGCGGTCCGTCGGCCGAGCGGTCGGAGCAGAGCTGCGTCCGGTTGCGCGTCGCCTACCGCGCCACAATTAGCTGATGCGCGCGATCGTGCAGCGCCGGTTCGGGCCACCCGATGTGCTGGAGCCGGCGGTTCTCGACGCACCGAAGCCGGGTCCGGGCGAGGTGCTGATCGACGTCGCCTTCGTGAACGTGACGTTCGTCGAGACGCAGGTACGCGCCGGGCGTCCTCCGAACCCGCGGATGGCGCCGACGCTGCCCGCGATCCCCGGCAACGGCGTCGGCGGGACGATCGGCGCCGTTGGCGACGGCGTCGATCTGGCGCTGCTCGGCCGCACGGTCGTCGCCTCCACGGGCGGCTCGGGCGCCTATGCCGAGCGCGTCGTCGTCGGGGCCGAGGCGGTGATCCCCGTCCCCGACGGGGTGGCCCTCGACGACGCTGTGGCCCTGATGGCCGACGGCCGCACGGCGCTGTCGCTGATGCACACGGCCCACCCGCAGCCCGGTGAGGCGGTGCTGGTCGAGGCGGCGGGCGGCGGTGTCGGCTCCCTGCTCGTGCAACTCTCCGCCGCCGCCGGGGCGCACGTGATCGCCGCCGCGAGCGCCGAGCGCAAGCTCGCCGTGGCCACCGCGCTCGGCGCCGACGTCACGGTCAACTACGCGCGGGCGGGCTGGACGGAGCTGGCCGGCCCGGTCGACGTGGTGTTTGACGGCGTCGGCGGGGAGATCGGGCGCGCGGCGTTTGGGCTGCTACGCGAGGGCGGGCGCTACTGCCCGTTCGGCGCCGCCAGCGGCAGCTTCGCCGGGGTGCAGGAGACGGACGCCGCCGCTCGGGACGTGCGGATCGCCCGCGCCGGGCCGCCCGCGCCCGAGCAGCTGCGCGCGCTGGCCGCCGAGGCGCTCGCCGCGGCGGCGGCCGGCCGGCTACGCCCGGTGATCGGCCAGCGGTTCGCGCTGGAGCATGCGGCCCAGGCGCACCGGGCGATCGAGTCGCGCGCGACGATCGGCAAGACCTTGCTCACGATCTGAGCACGAGGTGACGCGGCGATGCCGCCAGGGCGGGTCAGCCGACGATAGTGCCGCAGCCGGCCAGGTCGTACCCGCCGAGCACGGCGACGCGCTGCGTGAATGCGGCACCCGCGATCAGGTTCCCGAACGGTTCGACGGCGACGTGGTGGGCCCACTCCCGCGCCAGCCAGATCTCGACGGTGTGCTCCTCCACGGCGAGGAAGCGCAGCCCGAACGCGTTGGCGGCGGCGTCCGTCGTCACCGCTGCGCAGCCGAGCGTCGTCGCCAGGCGGGCGGCGTCGAGGTGGCCGGCGGCACGTGGCCCCGGCGCCAGCCCGATCCGGAGCCGGGCGGCGGCGCGCTCCAGCGCCTGCTGGCTGGCCGCGCCGCGGTCGCGCTGGACGATCGCCACCCCGCTGCCGAGCACCCCCTCAACGGTGCGCGCCGGGTGAGCAGGCCCCAGTCCGAGGCCCACTTGCCAGCGGGCGAGATGGATGCGGGTCACGGGGATGGGCGGGACCGGCAGCCGGTCGGCCGGGCCGTGCACGGCGGCGGCGTGCAGACGCCCGGCGGCCAGCGATCCGAGCGCGATGTCGGTGGGGGCGGAGAGAACGATCAGCCGCGAGCGCCCGAGGCCCGTGAGCATCGCCTCGGCGATCCCCAGCGCCGGGTCGCAGCCCGCGAGCACGAGCCCGTCGATGTCGGCGCCGGGGAACAGCCGCAGGCCGCCGTCTTCGAGCACGCCGTCGCCCGCCGCCCAGCCCCCGCCGGCCGTGCCGTGATCGGGGAGCTCGGCGGCGACGAGCCGCTCGCCGACGCGTCCGATCCGCAGCGGGACTCCGTCGCGCAGCTCGCCCTCGAGCGCTCGCAGAACGTCCTGCGCCGGTGGGGCGAACAACTGCTCCACCGTGCTGCGCAGGGCGCCGGCCAAGCGCAGCGCGGCGTCGACGGCGGGGGCGTTCTGGCCGGCCTCGACCGCCGCCACGAGCTGGCGGCTCACGCCGGCGCGCTCCGCCAGCTGGAACTGGGTCAGCCCGCATTCCTGGCGGCGCACACGGAGAGGTGATTCCATGATCCCAGTCATTGTGCCAGGATTCTGGCGAGCAACCGAGGAGGAGGCATCATGGCGTCGGGAAATGTGAAGGTCTGGGGCGGGTCCCTTGCGGTCGTGACCGCGTTCCTCGCCGTCGGCTGCGGCAGCAGCAGCAGCAGCTCACGCTCCAGCGCCAGCTCCTCCAGCTCCTCCAGCCCGTCCAGCCCGCCCAGCTCGAAGGCTCCCGCCCCGGCGGCCGCCACCGTCCAACCGACGGTGCTGGCCGCCGCGTCGCTGACGAAGGTCCTCCCGGAGATCGACCCGAGCGCGAAGTACACGTTCGGCGGCTCGGGCGCGTTGGAGACCGACATCGAGCAGGGCGCGCCGGCTGACGTATTCGCCGCCGCGAGCCCCAAGCAGCCGACCCAGCTGTACGCCAAGGGGCTGGTCGGCACGCCGGTCGAGTTCGCGACCAACACGCTGGTGCTGATCGTGCCGAGGACGAATCCGGCGCACATCACGTCCGTGGCCGACATCACGAAGCCCGGCGTCAAGCTCGTCATCTGCAACGCCACCGTCCCCTGCGGGGACTACGCCCGAACGGCGTTCACCAATCTCGGAATCACGACGGCGGCGATGAAGAACGTGGTCAGCCAGACGACCGACGTCACCCAGACGGTGGCCGATGTCGCCCTCGGGCAGGCCGACGCCGGGTTCGTCTACATCACCGACGCGAAGGCGGCCAACGGTCGGGTCGCCGTGGTTCGCCTGCCCTCCCAGGCACAGCCGGAGACGCAGGACTTCATCACCATCGTCAAGGCGGGCGCGCACCAGGCCGCCGCGAAGGCGCTCGTCGCCTCCGTCCTGTCGGCGAGCGGGCAGGCCAAGCTGAAGTCGGCCGGGTTCGGCAAGCCGTGAGCGGAATCGTCGGGCGCGCGGCCGTCGCCGTCGGGGCGACCGCCGTCGTGGCGGTGGTGCTGGCCTTCCTGGTCGTTCCGATCGTCGCGCTCATCACGTACCAACCGGTCCACGATCTGATCGACGGCTTCGGCACGACGGTGGCGACCGACGCGATCGTCGTCTCGCTGAAGACGAATGCGATCGCATTCGCGTTGACGGTCGGGCTCGGCACCCCGTTCGCCTACATCGTCGGCCGGTCGCGCTTTCGCGGGCGCAACGTACTGCTGACGGTCGTCGAGCTACCCCTGGTGATGCCCCCGGCGGTCGCCGGTCTGGCGCTGCTCGTGGCCTTCGGGCGCCTCGGGCTGCTCGGGCACACGTTGAGCGCGCTCGGGATCGACCTCGCCTTCACGCAGGCGGCGGTGGTGATCGCGATCGTGTTCGTGGCCGGCCCGTTCTATGTGCGCGGCGCGATCGCCGCCTTCGAGGCCGTCGACCCGGCACTGCTCGACGTCGCCGGCACGCTCGGCGCCGGGCCGCTCAGGCGGATGCTGCGGGTCGCCGTACCCGTCGCGATCGGCGGCCTCGGCGCCGCCGCGGCCGTCGCCTTCGCTCGGGGGATCGGCGAGTTCGGGGCCACGATCCTCTTCGCCGGCAGCTTCCAGGGCAGCACGCAGACGTTGCCGCTGGCCGTCTACTCGCTGTTCGACGCCAACCTCGATCAGGCGATCGCGATCGGCGTGCTGTTGATCGTCGTCAGCGCGGCAGTGCTGCTGACCGCCAAACTGCTGGCTCGCTCATGGAGCTCCGCGCGACCGACATCATTCTCGCCCGCCGCTCCTTCGAGCTTCGCGCCACGCTGAGCGTCGGCGCCGAGACCGTCGCGCTCGTCGGGCCATCCGGGGCGGGCAAGAGCTCGCTGCTGCGGACGATCGCCGGGCTCGAGCGACCCCGGAGCGGACGGATCATGCTCGGCGAGGAGGTGTGGCTCGACGCGGCCCGCGGGATCGCGCTGAAGCCCGAGCGCCGCCGCGTCGGCTATCTGCCCCAGGACTACGCGCTGTTCCCGCACCTGTCGGTCGCGGCCAACGTCCGCTTCGCCGCCCGCCGCGACCGCCCGGACCTGCTCGACCGGCTCGGGATCGCGTCGCTGGCCGCGGCCCGGCCGGCCCAGCTCTCGGGCGGCGAGCGCCAGCGGGTGGCCCTGGCTCGGGCGCTGGCCCGCGACCCGGAGGTGCTCCTGCTCGACGAGCCGTTCGGTGCTCTCGACACGATCACCCGTCGCGACGTGCGCGACGAGCTGGCCGAGATCCTCGGCGGCGTACGGCTCCCGACGCTGCTGGTGACCCACGCCTTCGAGGACGCCGCCGTGCTCGCCGACCGCGTCGGTGTGATCGACCGCGGCGAGATCGTCCAGCTCGACACGCCGGCCCGCGTGCTGCGTCACCCCGGCGGCGCGGTCGTGGCCGCGCTGACCGGCGCAAACATCCTGCGCGGTACCGCCACCCCGGTCGCGGGGGGAGCCCGCATCGAGATCGACGGCGGTGGCCACCTGAACAGCGAGATGACCGGCGCCGGGCGTGTCGAGCTGGCGGTGCACCCGTGGACGCTGCGGCTGATCCCGACGGCGCAGGCGTCTCTCACGGACACGATCCTCACCGCTCGCCAGCATGCCGGAACCCTCGTGCTGCGGCTCACCCGATTGACCGTCGAGCTCTCCGCAGAGCGGGCGGCTGGGCTGACGCTGGAGCCGGGAACGCTCGTCGGCGTCGACGTCGCTCCGGCCGACGTCCGCGTGCTCGGGCCCGCCGAGCCCTGAGTAGGCCGCTCCCTACAGCACGGCGAACGAGTCGAGCTCGGCGATGTGGTTCAGGCAGCGGACGATGATCGCGTCACCGAGCCCGCGTCCGTCGCCGATGTCCATCATCCCGATCAGCGCCATGCCCGCCCCGAGCGGGTAGACGATGTTCTG
>DASZLC010000005.1:0-16555 GCA_035552615.1 Solirubrobacteraceae bacterium | reverse complement strand
CTCGTGGTGGAGCACCATGTGGCCGCCGATCAACAGCAGCGCGGCCTGGCCGAGATAGCCGAGCAGCTGCGTGCCGGGCCCGTACAGAGCGTTGATCTGGGCGGTGAAGTTGTTGGCGGCGCGGTAGTCGCCGACGACGTTACGGTGCTGGACGATGTTGCGCCGCTGGCGGTTCTGGGCGGTGACGGTGCGCACCCCGTGCAGGCTCTCCGACAGGTCGGAGAGCACGTCGGCGATCCCGTCGCGGACGCGGTCGTAGGCCCGGGCCGAGGCGCTGCGGAACCACAGCGAGGCGAGCGTCAGCAACGGCACGACCAGCGCCAGCGTGATCAGCGCCAGCTTCACGTTCAGCGTGAACAGCACGACGGTGATCACGATCATCGTCAGCGCCTGTACCGCCAGCTGCGCCAGCCCGTCCTGCAGCAGCTGCTGCAGGTTCTCGATGTCGCTCGTCATCCGGGTCATGATCACGCCGGCCTTCTCGTCGGTGTAGAAGTCGAGGCCGAGGCGTTGGAGGTGCGCGAACACCCGCACCCGCAGGTCGTTCATCACGCGCGCGGCGAGTCGCCCGGTGACGCGTGTCTGGGACCGCTGGGCCGCCGCGGTGATCCCGACCGCGGCGATGAAGATCAGCCCGACGACAAGCACGACGGTGAAGTCCTTGTGGCGGCCGGTCATGCCGTGGTTGATCCCGTACTCGATCAGCGCCGGGCCGGCCTGGTTGACGATGCTGACGATCGTCACCAGCGCGGCGGCGGCGACGCCGAGGCGCCAGTGGCGGAACAGCAGCCCGCGAAGGCTCAGCCGGCGACCGGCCTCGATGTCGGCGATCGGCTCGTAGCGCGCCGCCGGCTCGCCATGATCGGGCTCCTCCTTGAGCAGCTTGTCGACGCCCTGCTGCAGCTCCCACGGGATCCCCGCGAACGGCAGCCCGCCGCCCGGCGCCGCGGCGCTGCGCGAGCCGCCGGCCGGGCCGAACATCGGCGCGCCGCCGCCGGGACCGAAACCGCCGAAGCTCATCGCTCCTGCTCCTCTTGGTCGACCTGGGCGAGGACCTCGACGTACAGCGGCGTCGTCTCCATCAGCTCCTGATGGGTGCCGTCGGCCACGATCCGGCCCTCGTCGAGCAGCACCACACGATCGGCCAGTCCGATCGTCGACAGCCGATGCGCGACGATCAGCGTCGTGCGCCCGCGCATCAGTTCCCGCAGCCCGGCGTGAATCTCCAGCTCAACCTGCACGTCGATCGCGCTGGTGGCGTCGTCGAGCACGAGGATCGGCGGGTTCACCAGCAGCGTGCGAGCGATCGCGATGCGCTGGCGCTGGCCGCCGGACAACGTATAGCCGCGCTCGCCGACGACCGTGTCGTACCCGTCGGGCAGCAGCTCGATGAACTCCTCGGCGCCGGACACTCGCGCCGCCTCGCGCACCTCGTCGAGCGAAGCATCGGGCCGGCCGTAGGCGATGTTGTCGCGGATCGAGGCGGAGAACAGGAACGGCTCGTCGAGGACGACGCCGATGTGGTGCCGGAGGCTGGCCAGCGTCAGCGCGCGCACGTCGTGACCGTCGATCTCCACCGCCCCGCCCTGGACGTCGTAGAAGCGCGGCAGCAGCCGGGCCACGGTCGATTTGCCGGTGGCCGTGCGGCCGACCATCGCCACCGTCTCGCCCGGACGCAGATGGAGGTTGAAGCCGGAGAGCACCTCCGGCCCGTCGAGGTAGTGGAAGCCGACGTCCTTGAAGTTCACGTCGCCCTCGCAGTGCTCGAGTGGGATCGCGCCCGGCTCGTCGACGACGGTCGAGGGCTGGTCGAGGATCTCGTAGATCCGCTTGGCCGAGGCCGAGGCGCGCTGCCCGAGCATGATCAGCATGCCCAGCATCTGAAACGGTGCCTGCAGGATCACGATGTAGGCGCTGAAGGCGAGGATCGCGCCGACGCCGATATGGCCGTGGATCACCAGCCAGCCGCCGAAGATCAGGACCAGGGCCAGCCCCAGCTGCGGCAGGTTCTGGACGGCAGGCGTGAACCGCGCGCGCAGGTCGGCGTCCTTGATGTAGGACCACTTCAGCCGCTCGGCCGCCCCGGCCAGCGTGCGCAGCTCGCGGGGCTCGGCCACGAACGACTTCACCACACGCACGCCGTTGATGTTCTCGTCGACGATCGTGGCCACCTCGGCGAGCCGCGACTGGATCAGCCACGACACCGGGAACATCGTCCGGCGCATCCGCACGCTCAGCACGAACACGAACGGCAGCGTTGCCATCGCCACGAAGGCCAGCGGGACGTTGATCGACAGCATGTAGGCAAACGCCACGGCCGCCACGGCGCACTGGACGAGGATCGCCGGCGCGAAGGTCAGGTACATCTGCACCGAGCGGATGTCCGAGTTGGCTCGGGAGATCAGCTGCCCCGACTGCACGGTGTCGTAGAACTGAAACGACATCTTCGAGAGGTGCTGGTAGATGATGTTGCGCAGGTCGAACTCCATGTTGTACGCGGTGCGCATCAGCAGCAGGCGCGAGACGTACGCCGACAGCCCGGCCGCGACGGCCAGGATCAGCGCGAGTCGCACGTAGTGCGACAGCGGGACGCTGTGATGCTGCAGCGAGTTCGTCACCGCGTCGTTGAGGATGTTCGGGAGCTGCACCTGGAGCACGAGCGTCACGAACGACAGGCCCAGCGCACTCAGCAGCGAGCGGCGGTGCGAGCGGACGATCGGCCACGCCCGGCGTAGCCATGAGCGGCTCGTGTCGGGTTCGATCGTGGCCCGCGGTGGCGCGTAGCGCGATCGCATGGGTGATGGCGCGTACCGGTCCTCCTCGAGCTGGCTCGGGGCGCGTGTGGCCGTGGCGACGCTCATGCGGGCGTGCCCTCCCGGCCACGCGCGGCACGACGGGCGACACGGTACGCGTCGAGCGCCTCTTGCCACGGCGTCAGGCCGGCGAACGCGGCATCGGCGCCGTCGGGGCAGTGGGCGGCGATCTCCTCCAGGCGACGCTCAACCTCGGCGTCGGCGGTGCCCAGCAGCCGTCGGCCGCTGTCGGTCAGGTCGAGGCTGATCCGACGCCGGTCGCCCGGATCGTGATCACGCTGAACGAGGTTCCGGGCGGCGAGACCGTCGATCACGCCGGTCAGGCTGGGGCGGCCGACCGCCAGCTTGTCGGCGAGCGCCGAGGCCGTCTCGGCACCGGCGCCGAGCATGATCAGGACGCGATACTGCGACAGGGTCAGCTCGACGCTCGCCGCCGCTAGCTCCACCTGGCGGGCGAGACGGCCGATGATCCAGGCAGGTCGTTCGGGAGCCATATCATTAGGATACCGAACTACATTCGCCGGTCGATGCGCGCGGTAGGGTTGCGGCGCATGGGTTCCACGAAGTCACGCTGGCGCATGGGTTCCACGAAGTCACGCCGGCGCCTCGGCCCGCCCGATTACCTCGCTTTCCTCATGGCGACGGTCGGCTCGCTGCACTTCGTGCTCCCCGATCTGATGGCGCGCCAGATCCCGGGCTTGATCCCGTTCAAGCGCAAGCTCGTGTACGCCAGCGGTGTCGTCGAGATCGCCTGCGCCGCCGGGCTGCGCGAGCGCGCGCCGTGGGCGGGCCGGGCCGCGGCGGCGACGCTGCTGGCGATCTGGCCGGCGAACATCCAGATGGCCGTCGACGCCAGCTCGGGAAAGGCTCATGGGGTGCTCGCGTCCGAGACGCTGATGTGGGGACGGGTGCCGCTGCAGCTTCCGTTGATCTGGGCGGCGCTCCAGGCCCGTCCATGACCGCGCCGGTTGAGGAGCTGCGCTTCGAGGCCGGCGATCTGTCGGTCGCGGCGCTCGCCTGGGGCTCGCCCGGCGACCGGCTGGCGCTGTGCCTCCACGGGTACCCGGACACCGCCTGGACGTGGCGCCACCTCGGCCCGTACCTGGCGCAGCGGGGGTGGCGCGTCGTCGCACCGTTCCAGCGCGGTTACGCCCCGACCGCCCTGGCCCCCGACCGCGTCTACCAGATCGGTGCCCTGGCGCGTGACGCGATCGAGGCCCACGCCGCGCTCGGCGGCGACGACCGCACCGTCCTGATCGGCCATGACTGGGGCGCCGCGGCGACGTACTGCGCGGCGTCGTTCGCGCCCGAGCGCTTCGCCCGCGCGGTGACCCTCGCCGTCCCCCCGGGCCCCGCGTTCTTTGCGTTGCCGCGTACGGTCCCCGACCTCGTGCTGTCGGCTCGCCAGCTGCGCCGCAGCTGGTACATGGGCTTCCAGCAGCTGCCGATCGTCTCCGAGGCCGCGCTCGATCGCTTGATTCCGCGCCTGTGGGCCGACTGGTCGCCGGGATACGACGCGGCCGAGGACCTCGATCACGTGTGGGCGGCGCTCCCCGATCCGGCTCATCGGACAGCGGTGTTGCGCTACTACCGCGCGCTGGCCCAGCCGTGGGAGCGCTCGCGCGCCTACGCCGCCGAGCAGGCGCACATGATGCGTCTCCCGCGGCAGCCGCTGCTGTACCTCTACGGCGAGCGCGACGGCTGCCTACTGCCGGCCGTGTCGGAGCGGACACGCGCACTGGTCGGTCCCGACGGCGCCGTGCACGCCGTCCCTGACGCCGGGCACTTCCTCCAGCTCGAACGGCCAGAGACCGTGAACGAGCTGATCGGCGATTTCATCGGCACCTGATCGCGGCGCGGGCGGACGGCCTTGGCGAGATAGACAGAAGTCTTAAGGGTGCAGCTTGCGTGGAGGGACGATCGGGTCGTGTCTGTCGGAACGGCGGGATGTCGGTATCCGAGCACTCGACCCGATCCACCGATCGAGATTCCACCAGCGGCACGCAGACGACACGGAGCGGGCACTCGACCCGTAGGAGCGGGCACTCGACCCGTGGGAGCGGTCCAGTGCCCGGTTATCGACGCGTGAACGGCCCGTATCGGCCCGATCTTCCAAGTCGCCGTCGTTGACGACGAGGACGCGACCGTCGTCGGTGCTCGCCAGCGCGGTCACGGTCGTGCTCATGCCGCGAACCCGCGGACGGCAGTCGGCGACGAACGCTCGCGATGCGTCTTGGCCGTGCGGCAGGATTGCCGCCATGCCCCACCCCGAGATCTCGGCCGACGAGGCCCGCCGGGCCGCGCTGTACGCGCAGGGGCTGCTTGGCGCCGGCGCCCGCCGCGACGGGGTGCCGATGATGCTGCAGCGCCTCGGTGCCGTCCAGCTCGACACGATCTCGGTGCTGGCGCGCTCGCACGAGCTCGTCGCCTACTCGCGGCTCGGCGCCGTCGGGCGCGACGCCGTCGAGCGGGCGTACTGGTCGGGCGGGCGCGCGTTCGAGTACTGGGCGCACGCGGCGTGCGTGCTGCCGGTGACCCAGTGGCCGCTGTTCGCGTTCCGCCGCCGCGCGTTCCGGGCGCGGGGTTGGCGTTGGCATCAGGTGCCCCAGGACGCGATCGAGCCCGTGCTGTCGCGGTTGCGCAGCGAGGGACCGCTGACCTCGACCGAGCTCGGCGGCGCCAAGCGCGGCGGGGTGTGGTGGGACTGGTCGGACGTGAAGGTGGCGGTCGAGTGGCTGCTCGACATTGGCGAGGTCGTCTGCACGACCCGCACCGGCTGGCGGCGCGTCTACGACCTGCCCGAGCGCGCGCTGGCGCCTGAGGTGCTGGCGGCGCCGGAGCCCTCTGATCACGGATGCCTGCGCGCGCTGGCCGAGGTGTCGGGCGCGGCGCTGGGAGTCGCCACCGTCGCCGACCTCGCCGATTTCCATCGGGTGAAGCGCACGGACCTCGCGCCGGTCCTGCCCGAGACGTCGCTGGTACCGGTGCGCGTCGCCGGCTGGCGGGAGGGGGCGTGGGCTCACCCCGAGGCGCTGGCCACGCTGGCCGGGCGCGGGCGCCATCGCACGACCCTGCTCTCACCGTTTGACTCGCTCGTCTGGGATCGCCCCCGGACGCTGCGGATGTTCGGCTTCGCGCACCGGCTCGAGGCGTACGTGCCGGCGCGCAAGCGCGAGCACGGCTACTTCGCGATGCCGCTGCTGGCGGGCGGCCGGCTTGTCGGCCGCGTCGATCCGGGACGCGAAGGCACTGTGTTTGTGGCCAAGCGGATCAGCATGGAGAAGCCCGCCGTTCCGGCGATGGCCGCCGCGTTATGGGAGGCCGCGTCGTGGGTCGGATGCGAGGTTATTCGCGTCGACGAGGTCAACCCGCCGGACTTGGCCGCCCCGCTCCGAGCGGCGCTCGCCGGCTAGGGCCCAGTGGGACGCGCGTCCCACCGGGCCCGCCGAAGCTCAGAGATCGAGAGCGTCGAGCGCGTTCATCGCCTCGGCCGGGCTCGTAAACGCCCCGACCAGCTCGGCACGGCCGGCACCCAGCATGTGGATCACGAACTCACGATCTGCGTTCTGCGTCAGCATCACGCCATCGCCGATCACGGCGTCGCGGATGTCGAGCGCGTCGACCGTCAGTTCCCTCTCCGTATCCGCGGGTGCGGACTCCCTGTAGGTCTGTGTGATGGTCGTCATATCGTCCTCGTCTTTGTCATGTCCGCGGCTCGGGACGGATCCGCGGATTTCGTTTTCGACAGAACGTATGTTCCACTTCACCGGACGGTCTGTCTGTGTGGACGCACACACTCCGGTGGGCGGGCTTATCCGGCGTTGCGCCGCGCCATTACCACGTCGCCGTCGACCTCGAACACGACGGCGCCCTCCTGGTCGGTCAGCTGCCCGAGGAAGTCGATGCCCGAGCGGCCGTGGGCTGCTTCGCTGACGCGCTTCCACTGCAGCTGGCCGTGCAGCGTCGTATCCGGTCGCACCGGCGCGTATAGCCGCATCCGAAACGAGCGGCCGATCACCAGCGCGCACCGCGACCAGACCGTGGTGGCGGCGAGTCGCTGGAAGATCGCCATCGTGTGCACGCCGCTGGCGATCAGCCCGCCGACCGGCGTGCCGGCGGCGAGCTGCGCATCGGTGTGGAACGGGAGCGGATCCCAGCGCGTGCCGAAGTCGACGATCTCCTCGGCGGTGATCAGCCAGCTGCCGAGCGCGATGCGGTCGCCCGGGTTGACGTCCTCCGCGTAGAGGATCGCTACTCCGGGGAGCCCTTGCGCTTGAGGCCCAGCCGCCGGCGCCAGCCCCGCGCGCCGAGGATCCGGGTCAGGTGTGCCGCCACGCGTCCGCGTCGCTTCGTGTACGGGTACCAGTGGATCTCGGAGGCGAGCTTGATCCGCTCGGTCGTGACCGACTGCTGGCGGCAGTACTTCAAGAGGCCCGCCGGGCCGCCGAACCGCCCACCGATTCCCGACTCCTTCCAGCCGCCGAACGGCAGAGGGAACTGGAACAGCGTCATCATCGCGTTGTTGACACTGACGCCGCCGGTCTCCATCTGGCGCGCGACGCGGATCCCGCGGTCGTTGTCGCCGGTGTAGACGCTGCCGTTGAGGCCGTACGGCGAGTCGTTGGCGAGGCGGATCGCTTCGGCCTCGTTGGCGACCTTCATCACCGGGATCGTCGGACCGAACGTCTCCTCGGTCATGCACTGCATCGTGTGATCGACGTCGACGAGCACTGTGGGTTCGTAGATCAGCCCTTGGCCCGTGGGCTTGCCTCCGGTCAACACACGGGCGCCCCTGTCCTTGGCGTCCTGGACGTGGCGCTCGACGATCTCCAGCTGCGCCTCGGTGGCCAGCGAGCCGAGGTCGCTCTGGTAGGTGCCGGGCGCGTCCATCCCGGTGCGGAGGCCCGAGACCTTCTCGGTGAGCTTCGCGACGAACTCGTCGTAGATCGGCTCCTCGACGTAGACGCGCTCGACCGCGATGCACGTCTGACCGGCGTTGAACAGCCCGCCCCACGTGGCGCCGTTGACCGCGCGCTCCATGTCGGCGTCGTCGAGCACGATCATCGCGTCCTTGCCACCGAGTTCGAGCGCTGCCGGGATCAGTCGCTCGGCGGCGCGCACGGCGATCTTGCGCCCGGTCCGCGTCGAGCCGGTGAACATGATCATGTCGACCACGTCGATGACGGCGGCGCCCGCGGCTCCGGCGCCGTTGGCGAGCCCCAGCACGGGCGGCGCGGCGATCTCGTTCCAGCCCCTGACGCACTCCGTCCAGGCCAGGGGCGTGAACTCCGATGGCTTCGAGAGGACCGCCGCGCCGGCCATCAGCGCCGGCGGCACGTCGAGCATCGGCATCGCCAGCGGATAGTTCCACGGGAAGATCTCACCGACGAGCTGATACGGCTTGCGGAACAGGTGAAGACTCTTGGTCGAGCTCGCCAGCTCGTGTGGCCGCGGATGCTGGTCGGCGAGGAACTCGCCCGCGTGCTTTGCGTAGTAGTTGATCACCTCGGCGGTGGCGAGGATCTCGATCTTCGTATCGCCATAGGACTTCCCGGACTCCTGCTGGACGAGCTCCAGGATCCGGTCCTCGTTGTCGAAGATCCAATCGAGCCAGGCGAGCATGTGGCGGGCGCGGCCCTCGGGGCCGATCGCCTCCCATGCCGGTTGCGCCGCCCGCAGCTGGGCGGCGATCTGCTCGACCTCGGGTGCGCCCATGTCGGGAACCGAGCCCACCAGCCGCCCGTCCGCCGGGCAGAAGACGTCAACCGTCGGTGCGCCGCTGTCAGTCGTGGTCTGGGCCTGCTCAACCGTCGCCATGTGCTCTCCTCATGCCGTTTGTCGTAAGCCTACCGCCGGCGCGGGGGGCGATTCTGCGTGTTTGGCGTCGGCGAGGATCAGCGGCCGTACAGGAAACCGATCAGCTTCCCGAGCAGCTTCGACTTGCGCGGCGTGTACGGGAACATGTGCAGGTCACGCTTCATCGCCGGCGTGGGACTGAACAGGATCGTCTGCACCTGGCAGTACTTCCGGATTCCAGTGGCGCCGTGACGGCTGCCGAGGCCGGATGACTTCCATCCGCCCATCGGGGCGTTGAAGACCGTGTAGTTGAGCTGCGAGTCGTTCACCGTGACCGAGCCCGCCTCCAGGCGACGGGCGATCGCCTCGGCCTTCGCCGGGTCCTTCGTGAAGACGCTGGCCTGCAGGCCGTAGGGCGAGTCGTTGGCCAGGCGGACGGCGTCGTCGACGCTGTCGACCCGCATGATCGGCAGCGTCGGGCCGAAGGTCTCCTCGGTCATGCACTGCATCGTGTGGTCGACGCCGACGAGCACGGTGGGCTCGTAGAAGCGGCCGTCGCCCTCGCGACGGTGGCCGCCGGCGATCACGGAGGCGCCGCGGTCGCGCGCGTCGCTCACGTGGCGGTCGATGATGTCGATCTGCCCGGGCCCGGTGATGGCGCCGACCTCGACCTCGCCCGGCCCGGCCGGCGGGCCCTGGCGGAGGTTGCCGACGTTCTCCAGCACCTTGGCGACGAAGCTGTCGTAGATCGGTTGCTCGACGTACACGCGCTCGACGGAGATGCAGACCTGGCCGCTGTTGTTCATCGCGTAGGTTGTGGCGGCATTGGCGGCGCGATCGACGTCGGCGTCGGCGCAGACGATCATCGGGTCCTTGCCGCCGAGCTCCAGCGATACCGGGGTGAGCGTCTGGGCGGCCCGGGCCATAACCTTCTTGCCGGTCGCGGTCGAGCCGGTGAACATGATGAAGTCGACCTCGTCGATCAGCGCCTCGGCCGTCGGGCCGACGCCGGTGACGACCTGCAGCACGCCGTCGGGCAAGCCGGATTCCTTCATCATCTCGGCCGTCAGCAGCGCCGTCAGCGGCGTCACCTCGGACGGCTTCAGCACGACCGAGTTGCCGGCCATCAGCGCTGGCACGGCGTCGCAGAAGAGGTTGACCAACGGGTAGTTCCACGGCCCGATCACGCCCACCACGCCCACTGGGCTGTAGCGGACCAGGACCTTGCGCCCGAGGGCGAGCGGCGAGGTGGAACGGAGCTTCTCGTCGGCCAGGTACTTGGCGGCGTGCTTGGCCCAGAAGGCAAAGCTGCCGGCGGCCACCGAGAGCTCGACCTGGCCGTCCTCGAAGGTCTTGCCGTTCTCGGAGCAGATCGTGTCCAGCATCCGTTGGCTGTTGGCGATCAGCCATTTCTGGGCGGCGTGGAAGATCGCAGCCCGGCCCTCGAATCCGAGCTCCTGCCAGGCGGGCTGGGCGGCGCGCGCCGCCTGGACCTTCTCGGCGACCGCGGCGGCGTCCATGACCGGAACCTCGCCCAGCTTCTCGCCCGTCGCCGGTGCGGTGACGACGATCGTGTCGCCGGTGCTGAGCTGAGCTCCCGTACTCGCCTCCATCACCGTTAATTCTACTCCAGGAAGGGATCGGCCGTCGGTGTCCGTACTCTGTGTCCAGGCACACTGATGACGCCACCCGCCCGCGCACCCCAGATCAGTCGAAATCCCCGCAGCTCGCGGGCCCAGCGCCGCGAGGAGATCCGCGATCGGCTGCGCAGCGCCTCGGAGCAGTTGATGGGTGAGGGCGAGAGCTACACCGCGCTGAGCGTCGAACGCATCGTCCGCGAGGCTGGGATCTCTCGCGCCACGTTCTACGTCTACTTCGAGGACAAGAGCGACCTGCTCCGGGCGCTGGCCGAGGATTTCATCGAGCGCCTGCTGGGGGCGGCCGCGACGTGGTGGACGCTGCCGGCCGACGCGACGAAGCCGCAGCTGCGTGAGGCGATGCGGGCGATCTTCGAGGCCTACCTGCCGCACAAGGTGGTGATGGCGGCCGTCGTGGAGGTCGCGTCCTACGACACGCGCGTCTCGGACGTGTTCGGGGCGCTGCTGGAGCGAACGATCAGCGAGGTCGCGGGCCACATCGCCACCGGACAGGCCAACGGCTACGTGACGCCGGGGATCGACCCGCAGCGAACGGCCGCGTGGTTGACCTGGATGGCCGAGCGCGGCCTGTACCAGCTGGTGGCACCGGCCACTCCCGAGGCGATCGAGCGGCTGCTGGACGGGATCACCGACATCACCTGGAACACGTTGTACGCGGGGACGCGCTAAGGCGATGCCGTCCGTTACCCGCCGAAGTCACGGCAACCGGGCCAAGCGCCGCGACGAGGTGCGCGACCGCCTGCTCGATGTCGTTCAGCAGCTTCTCGCCGCGGGCGAGAGCTACGCCGAGATCAGCGTCGAGCGGCTCGTCTCTGAGGCGAAGCTTTCGCGCTCCACGTTCTACGTCTACTTCGAGGACAAGGGCGATCTGCTGCGGGCGTGGTTCACACAGGTGATCGAGGAGCTGGAGGACGCGGCCGCGGGCTGGTGGGCGCTCGACGGCGCCGCCACCTACGACGACCTGCGTGCCGCGTTGGCGGAGATCGTCCACGCGTATCGTCCGCACACGGCGCTGATGGCGGCCCTGTACGACATCTCCACGTACGACGTCACCGCGCGCGAGGAGGTCGGCGCGATGATGGGCACGAACGCGGCCGGGCTCGTGCGCCACATCCACCGCGGCCAGACGGAGGGATGGATCGATCCCGAGCTGGCGGCGAAGGAGACGGCGTTGTGGCTGATGTGGATGTCCGAGCGCGGGCTGCATCAGATGGTCCGCGGCGCCGACGACGCCGAGGCCGAGCTGCTGATCACGTCCTACACCGACGTGATCTGGCACACCTTGTACGCGCCGGCCCGCGGCTGACGGCGCTCTCTCACGTTTCTCTGTCGGCGTTCTCGGCCGATCCTCAACTCGCTCGGGCATGGTGGGAGCCGATGCCCCTCCTCCGACTCGAGGTTCCGAGATGAGCACGACCACCGACGCCGCCCCGCCCATCGATGACGCCGCGGCCGAGCCGTCCTCGCCACCGGTCGTCCGCCGCCGGCGGCGCCTGAACGCCGGCGCCGTGACGCTGATCGCGGTGATCACGGCCTCCGGCGGCTTCTACGGCGGGATCCAAATCGAGAAGAGCCAGGGCGCGAGCGCGCCGACCGCGTCAACTGCCCGCCGTGCTCCCGTCGGGGCTGCGGCCGGAGCCGGCGCGGCGAGCGGGGCCTCCGCCACGACCGGCACCGTTACAGCTGTCAAGGGCGACACGATCGAGCTGAAGACGACCGACGGCACCGTCACGGTGCAGCTGCCCTCCACGACGACCGTCACCAAGGCCGAGAGCGTGAAGAGCGGACAGCTGCGTCCCGGCGACTCGGTGGTCATCAGCGGCCAGACGAAGTCCGACGGCACGATCGCCGCCAGCTCGGTCCGGGACACAGGCGCGGCCACCGCCGGCGTCTCGACCGGCGGCTGAGTTCACGCGACGCTGTCCGGTCGCCTCTGAGCCCCCGTCAACGGCTAGCGCTGCAGCCGCTCGTGCATCAAATCGGGCAGGCTCGTCGGCCACATGTCCGGAACCGACGGATCCGCTCTCTCTGCGGCGACCCTCGTCGCTGAACGAGCCTCTACAGCTGCTACACCCGCGTCGGTGTGTGTTGATCGAGAGCGACGGATCGGAGACCCCCGATGACGGAATTGTTAGCGCTGAACCCTGACGAGCTGTTGAGCACCACTCGCGCGGTCCGCAAGCGGCTGGACCTGGAGCGCCCCGTGCCGTTGGAGGTGGTACGCGAGGCACTGGCGGTGGCGTTGCAGGCGCCTTCTGGGTCCAACTCGCAGCAGTGGCATTGGATCGTCCTGACCGACCCGGAGGTGAAGGCCCGCGTCGCTGAGTTCTACAAGCGCTCGTACACCCCTTACAGGGAAGCGAAGCCGGAGCCTGCCAGCGCGGCGGAGGCGCGGATGGCGGCGAGTGCCGACTACCTGTCTGAGGTCATGGCTCAGGTGCCGGTTCTGGTGATCGGCGCGATTCGGGTCGGCGCTGCGGGATTGCCGGCTGGCAACCAGGCCGGCGTGTGGGGTTCGCTGCTGCCGGCTGCTTGGAGCCTTGCGCTCGCTCTGCGCGCCCGTGGACTCGGCACGACCTGGACGACCCTGCATCTGGCCTATGAGCGGGAGGTCGCTGAGATCCTCAGCCTTCCCGCTGATGTCCGCCAGGGTGTGCTGCTGCCGGTTGCCTACACCAAAGGCACCGAATTCAAGCCCGGTCCCCGGGCTGACCTCGAGGCGGTGGTGCACGTCAATGGCTGGTGATAACACCGGCTCTTCGCGTTACGAACATGTGTTCTTATCGGGGCTACACTCCATGCCGTGCTTGTTGTCCAACCCTCGCTGTTTGGCTCCTCGGGCGACCTCGGAATCGCCGACCTCGGCGTCGCCGTGGAGCGCCGGCAGCTCTCCGATGGCGCCTGGATTGACCTGCGGCCTGGCTTCGTCACCGGGGCCGACGAGCTGTTCGACGCCCTGGCCGCCACGGTGCCGTGGCGCGAGGAGCGGATGCACATGTATGACGCCACCGTGCGGGTCCCGCGGCTCCTCGCCCGATACGCGAAGGACGACACGCTGCCCCACCCGGTGCTCGACGAGGCCCGCTCGGCGCTGAACGCCCGCTACATCGAGGAGCTGGGCGAGCCGTTCGTCACTGCCGGGGTGTGTCTGTACCGCGACGGCAGCGACAGCGTCGCTTGGCACGGGGACCGCATCGCCCGCGAGAGCGCAAGCGACACGATGGTGGCGATCCTCTCGCTTGGTGCCACCCGGCCGTTCGCTCTGCGGCCGAAGTCGGGCGGCCCCGCGCTGCGCTTTCCGGTTGGGCACGGCGACCTGCTCGTGATGGGCGGCAGCTGCCAGCGAACGTGGCAGCACGCGATCCCGAAGACCGCGCGCTGCCTCGGGGCGCGGATCAGCATCCAGTTCCGCCCACAGTGGGGCAACGACCTCGGCGCGCCCATCGCCGAGGCTCGCGAGACGCAGTCACTGCCCCGCTAGCCCTGCCGCAAGTAGATGGCGAAGAAGTCGCGGTCGTCGGGCGACAGGTAGCGATCGGGGCTGCGAACCATGTCCGGCAGCAGGTTGACCGGCTGCCCGGCACTCAGGGCGCGGTAGGTGATGAAGCTGTCCCAGTAGGAGTTGATGTCGAGCTCCATCGCGCGGACGGCGCCGGCGCGGATCAAGATCTCGGCGAGTGAGCCGACCGTCTGATTGTCCGCCGCGGCGTAGATCAGGTTGCCGTGGGCGTCGACTCCGACGCCCGATCGCCACACCCGGGTGGCATTGCCGACGGTGACTCCCCAGGCGGGTCCGTCGGAGAGGTTGGGATTCGGCCGGCCGCCGCTGACGATCAGCGGGAGGTTCTGCCGGGCGAAGGAGACATCGGAGCCGACCGCGGTCCCGCCGCTCCACGCCTGGACGTCGACACGGCCGTCGGCGTAGCCGACGATCGTCGCCTGCCCGGCCCGCATCGGCGCGTACGTGTGGCCGCTCAGCGCGAAGCCGCCGTTGTCATCCTCGAGCTTGAAGCCGCTGTTGAACGTCGCCAGCACGCGGCCGCGGAGGGAGGTGGGGATCTCCTCCGGCCCCCGCGGCAGGGAGACGCTCGGCTCCAGGATTCCCGGATTGAGCGTCACGTTCACCCGGGAGGTGTTGATCCACGCGACGCCGGCGACCATCTGCGGGTAGAGCGGGTCGCTGCGGAACTGGGTGATCTGCACCGGCGAGTCGTGGCTCCAGGTTTCGCTCGGCAGCCACGCGCCCTCGCCCGGCAGTGCGGGGCGGATCATCGGTGCGACGTCCGGCGGGTGGTACTGGGCGACCGCGCCCCGGCGGCCGACGATTTGCAGGCGCCGAAGCGCGGGGCCGCCGGTGGCCGGCGCGTTCCAGCTGTAGTAGAAGTTCTCGGCGGCGACAGCGAACGCCGCGGCGCCGTGGTCACGGAACCACTCGAAGGTCCGGATCGTGAAGCTCGAGTTCGACGGTGAGGCGAGCATGCTCAGGTACGAGAGCGCCACCGGGATCTGGCACAGGACTAGAGCGATCGCCAGCACCCGCCGGACCCGGCGGGCAGGGCTGAGCCGCGGCGGGATCATCCGGGGCGCCGGGCGCGCCCGGCTTGCGCTCGCTCGAGCGCGTCGGCCGGCGGTGGGGGAGGCGAATCGCGTTGCAGACATGAGGGAGGCCGGCCTCACCAGACTTCGCGCCCGGCCGGAGCTTCCCTGTTCGCTGGGAGGTTTCTCATCGAGACCTCGGCAGGCGAACGACGGCGTCCGCAGAACCGCTCTCCCGATGGCGACGATCGACGCCGACGTCAGGACGACCCGCCGCCGCTCGCAGGGGTGGATCCGCGCCGTCCGCGTCCGCCAGTGGTCGAAGAACCTCCTCGTCCTCGCTGCGCCGGCCGCCGGCGGCGTGCTCGGCACCGGCCACGTCCTGGTCTCGACGATCGGCGCCTTCCTCGTCTTCTGCCTGCTCTCCAGCGGCGTCTACCTCATCAACGATGCGCGCGACGCCGAGGACGACCGCCGCCACCCCGTCAAGTGCCGACGTCCGGTGGCGAGCGGCGCGATCTCCGAGAGCGCCGCGTTCGCCGCCGCGATCGCCTGCCTGGGTGCCGCGCTGCTGCTCGCCGCGACGATCAGCCTGCCGCTGGTGGCGGTCGGCGCCGGCTACATCGTTCTGAACGTCGCCTACACGCTGTGGCTACGGCTGATCGCGGTCGCCGATATCGGGGCGATCGCCGGCTGCTTCGTCCTGCGCGCGGTCGCCGGCGGGGTGGCGGCCCCGGTCGGCGTCTCGCGCTGGTTCGTCCTTGTCATCTCGTTCGCCGCGCTGTTCGTCGCCGCCGGCAAGCGCTACGCCGACGTCGTCGATCCGGCGGCGCGCCGCTCCCGGGCCGTGCTGGCGCAGTACACCCCGGAGTTCCTGCGGATCGTGATCGGCGTCGCTTGCGCCGTCGCGCTGACCGCCTACGCGCTCTGGGCGTTCCAGATGCACACGAACGAGGTCCACGCGCGTGAGCTGACGCTCGTGCCGTTCACGCTCGCGCTGCTGCGCTACGCGCTGCTCGTCAGCGAGGGCGGCGGCGGAGCCCCGGAGGCAGTCCTCTTCCGCGACCGCTTCCTCCAGTTCTGCGGCACCGTCTGGCTGCTGCTGTTCCTGATCGGCGCGTGATGGCCACCGCCGCCCGCGAGCTCGACTTCGATTGGGAGGATCCGGCCGACTCCCGCACCCGCGCGCCCCGCCCCGCGCCCCGCCACCGGACTCCCGGCCGCCGCGGCGCCAGCTCCCGGGCACGGCTGATCCGCCGGCGCCGGACCGATCTCCGTCAGGACGTCGCGCTCGCCGCCGTCGTCGCGCTCGTCGCGCTCACCGTGACCGCGGGGCTCGCGGTGATCGTGCTGATCTCGCTCCCGGTCGCCGCCGCCCTGCTCGGCTCGATCGTCCTGGAGCGTCGCTTCCGCCGCCGTCGAGGATGACTCCTCGGCGGCTGGGCTCGCATCCACACTGACGACAGGTAACGGCTTTCACCAAATAAGTCGGATGCCAATGCGATCGCGCAGCGCGCCCGCGAGTTGTCGGGTGGGCTCGTCCTGCTCCGGCTCCGGAAGCGGATCGGGCTCCGGCGGTGGCGGAGCGCCGACGTCGCCGCTGGCCGGATTGTTGTCCGACCGTGGGGAGATGACCGACCGGCCACAATGGCCAGGCGATGGGGATCGACCCGCAAGATCTGAAGACGTGCCTTGCCGTGCTCGCTCGGATTGACGAGCTGCCGGTGGAGCACCCGGATGCGGTCGCGGTGC
>DASZLC010000004.1:0-3481 GCA_035552615.1 Solirubrobacteraceae bacterium | reverse complement strand
GAGCAGCCGGCGCAGCGCGTCCGGGACGTCCTCCAGGAACACGGCCGGGAGCCCGCCGGGCGGGGCCGCGCCGAGCGCGTCGCGGTACAGGCCGGCGTCGGCGGCGTCGATCCATCGCTCCTGGCCGTGGATGCGCACGACCGCGGCGCGGCGTTCCCCCCGCAGCGCAGCGAGCATCGCAGCGGCGTCGAGGCCGTCCAGCACGCGCGCCGAAGCCTCCTCCAGGGTCAGGTCGCCGACGCGGCGCAGGACGTCGAGCAGGCTGTCGCGGTTGGCGGCCCGGCCGGGTTCCGACAGGCATTGCAGGTCGGCCTCCACGCGTTCCAGCGCCCCGGGGTCGATCAGGTCGCGCAGCTCCTCCTGGCCGAGCAGCTCGCGCAGGAGGTCGCGGTCGAGCGACAGCGCGGCGGCACGGCGCTCGGCGTTTGGGGTGTCGCCCTCGTACATGTACGTCGCGACGTAGTCGAACAACAGCGAGGAAGCGAACGGGGAGGCCGTCGGCGTTTCGACCTCCACCAGACTGATCTCGCGCCGGTGCAGCGCCGTCAACAGCTCGATCAGGCCCGGGACATCGAGGACGTCGCGCAGGCATTCGCGGTACGTCTCCAGGACAACGGGAAATTCTCCGTACTTCTTGGCCACCTCGAGCAGCGACTGCGACTTCAGCCGCTGCTGCCACAGCGGCGTGCGCTTGCCGGGACGAGCCCGGGGGATGAGCAGCGCCCGGCCGGCGTTCTCGCGGAACCGGGCGCCGAACAGCGCCGAGGACCCGAGCTCGCCGACGACGAGGTCCTCGACCTCGTCCGGCTCAAGGAGCACGAGGTCAACCCAATCCCACCCATCCCGCTCTTCGGCATCCGGGAGGTGGACGATGATCCCGTCGTCGGAGTAGATCGCATCGGACTCCAGGCCGAACCGGTCCCGGATGCGGGCGCTCAGGGCCAGCGACCACGCGGCATGGACGCGGCCGCCGAACGGGCTGAGCACGCACAGGCGCCAGTCGCCGATCTCATCGCGGAAGCGCTCGACG
This sequence comes from Solirubrobacteraceae bacterium, assembly GCA_035552615.1. GTDB lineage: Bacteria > Actinomycetota > Thermoleophilia > Solirubrobacterales > Solirubrobacteraceae > Palsa-465. Next base: position 2,451 of record DASZLC010000004.1, on the reverse strand, counting down.
ACGATCGCCCGGTCCGAGGGGATCACCCGGGTGGCCTGCTGCTGCTCCGCCAGGAACTCGACGAGGTTCGCCGCCGCACGCCGGTCGAGGTCGTAGTCGCGCTCGAGCACCTCCGGCGGCTGGTCCACCGCCCACCGCGCAAAGGCGCCGATGGCCTCTCCCAGCTCCCGCGGCCGGCCGAGCGTGTCGCCCTTCCAGAACGGGACGGCCCCGGGCACGCCCGGCGCGGGCGTGACGATGACGCGATCACGGCCGATCTCCTCGATCCGCCAGGTGCTGGCGCCGAGCAGGAACGTCTGACCCGGACGCGCCTCGTAGACCATCTCCTCGTCGAGCTCGCCGACCCGCCGCCCGTCCGGCAGCGTGACCGCGAACAGCCCGCGATCCGGGATCGTCCCGGCGTTGGTGACGGCCAGCTGGCGTGCCCCGGGACGGGCGCGGATGGTGCCGGCCACGCGGTCCCAGACGATGCGCGGACGCAACTCGGCGAACTCCGACGACGGGTAGCGGCCGTCGAGCATGTCCAGCACGTTCTCGAGCTGCGTCCGCGGCAGCTCGGCGTACGAGTGGGTGCGCGTGACGAGCGCGTACAGGTTGTCGACGCTCACCGTCTCTTCGTCGCCGGCCGCGGCGGCAATAGCGACGATCTGCTGGGCGAGCACGTCGAGCGCGTTGCGAGGCACGACGGTCGTCTCGATCTGCGCCTCCCGCATCCGCCGGGCGACGACCGCGCATTCGAGCAGGTCGGCACGGAACTTCGGGAAGATGCGGCCGCGACTGACGTCCCCAACCGAGTGGCCGGCCCGGCCGATCCGCTGCAATCCGCGCGCCACCGATTTCGGCGACTCGACCTGGATGACGAGGTCGACCGCGCCCATGTCGATGCCGAGCTCCAGCGACGACGTCGCCACCAGGCAGGGCAGCTCGCCGGCCTTGAGCATCTCCTCCACGACCGTTCGCTCCTCCCGCGCCAGCGACCCGTGGTGTGAGCGCGCGAGCTCCTCGCCCGCGAGGTCGTTCAACCGGATCGCCAGCCGCTCGGCCGCCCGCCGGTTGTTGACGAAGAGAATCGTCGACTTGTGCGCCCGGATCAGCGCCAGCAGCTCCGGGTAGATGGCGGGCCAGATAGACCGGCGCGTCGCCTCGCCTCCCTCCAGCGGATCGAGGTTCGGAGCGGGCGTGTCGTCGGGTTCCACCATCGATTCGACCGGGACGCGGATCTGGAGATCGAGCTCCTTGCGCACGCCGGTATCGACGACACGGCAGTGCCGGTGCGGGCCGACCATGAACCGGCCGACCTCCTCCAGCGGGTTCTGCGTCGCCGACAGGCCGATCCGCTGCACGTCGCCGGTGCGGCCGGCCGCTTGATCCAGCCGCTCGAGCGTCAGGGCCAGGTGCGCCCCGCGCTTGGTCGAGGCGACGGCGTGGATCTCGTCGATGATGCACCAGCGCGTCCCCTGAAACAGCTTCTGCGCCTGGCCGGTCAGCATCAGGTACAGCGACTCCGGCGTGGTGATCAGGATGTCCGGCGCCTCGCGGAGCATCTGCTGGCGCTCGCGCTGGGGCGTGTCGCCCGTGCGGACCGCCACCTTGAGATCGGCGCCGATCCCGCGCAGCGGGGTGCGCAGGTTGCGGTCGACGTCGTAGGAGAGCGCCTTGAGCGGCGAGACGTACACCAGGCTCGTGCGCCGCTCACGCGGGTCGGAGGGCGGCGGCTGCTGAGCCAGTTGGTCAATCGCATACAGGAACGCGGCCAGCGTCTTGCCGGACCCGGTCGGCGCCGAGATCAGGACGTGCTCGCCGGAGGCGATCGCCGGCCACGCCTGCGTCTGGGCGGCGGTTGGAGCAGCAAAGGCCCCGGCGAACCATTTCTGGGTGCGGGGGCTGAAGTCTTTGAGAGGCACTGTCATTGAGGCTATTCCGGGTTCATGAAGGCAACCTTCGGGCTAAGACCGGCCTCGGCGCTGAGCGAGGCGATCTGGCGCCCCGGCTGGACGGCATCGCGGATCTCACCGACCCACGGCGTAAGTCGCTCGCGCAGCTCGTACAGGTCTGGAACGGTCACCACCAGGCCCCAGAATCGTGCCGGCCCGGCCGGTCCACGCGGCACTTCGACGAGTTCCAGGATAGCCGGGCCGAGCCGGCGAAATCCCTGTCGGAAGGCACCCGTATCGACGATTCGCCGCAGGGGGATCCCGGTCTCGACAAGGGCGGCGGAGGTCCGGTCGAAGTCCGGCGTCGTGATCACCACCTGGTCGAGTCCGAGTGCGCCGTTGGGATGCTGGACGGCCTCCGGCGGCGGGTCGGCCGTCACCCCCGTCGGGAGCCCGTCGACGTCGTCGCGCACCGACACGCGGCGCAGCGTCCAGCCGGTGATCCCGTGGCCCGAGGCGTCGAGCCAGAGCTCGATCCCGCCGAGCGACACCACGCCGTCGACGACCGTGAACCCCA
>DASZLC010000003.1:0-2353 GCA_035552615.1 Solirubrobacteraceae bacterium | reverse complement strand
CCGCTCCCAGACAATGCGGATCGGCTCCAGCACGGCCGGGTCGAGGACGCCGTAGTGGGTGCGCGCTTGGAGGTAGACGGTGCTGCGGGCTGCGAGATCGCGGCTCGGCTCGGCGCCCGCCGCCAAGGCCGCGAGCACCTGTTCGGCGAATGCGGGCAGGATCACGTCGACGACTGCGGCCTGCAGCGCTCGCCGGACGAACCGGCCGCGCAGCGAATCGGGCGGGAAGTCGCGGACGCCGTGCGCTTCCATCCGTGGCTCCTCGAGCAGCCGCCGGTCGATCGCGAGCTGCCGGTTGGCCGGGTCTTCCGATTCCGAGAGGGCAATGTCATGCTCGATCGCCCAGCGCTTGGTGTGCTTGGCGTGGAGCGTCTCGTGCAGCGCGACCCCGAACGTGCGCAGGATCGCCCGCTGCTCGAGCGCGCCGGCGGCGATCGCGTCGCGTGGGCCGAGCAGGGCCTCGGAGTCGAGGTAGACGGTGCGAGAGTGGATCTCGATGTGCCCGGGGTCTGACAGTCCGGGGCCGAGCAGCGTCCACACCGGATACAGCCGCTGGAGGATCACCGTCCAGTGGTCGGACAGGTCCTGGTAGACCGGGTCGAGCCGTCCGCGCTGCGCCGTGGCGCGGTGCAGCTGCTGCGCGAACAGGCCCGAGCGCACGCCAGTCCGGCTGGCGGGGCTCATGAGGTGACCGCCCGGGGGTAGCCGTGGAGGTTCGGCAGGCCGCTGGTGGCGGCGACGCGGTAGCGGCCGTAGCCGGCCTGGTCGAGCATCCGGCAGGCGGCCGCTGCTTCGGCGTCCTGGACCTTGCCGGCCGCGACCTGTTCGTGCAGGTTAGACGCGAAAAACGCGAGCGCGGCGCGCTCGCCGACGCGCTCTGACATCCGCCACAGCGATTCGACGTCGCGGAACTGCGGCGTCCACCCGAGGCCGTCCTCGCCCGCGATCCTTTGCCGGTCGAGCCGCATCGCCTCGGTGACGAGCGGCGCGGGAGCGCCGAGCTCCGCGAGCGCAGCCCAGTTGCTCGTGACCTCGAGCGTCGCCGGGAACCGCGAGTGCCACGCGTCCGGGATGTCGGTCGCGCCAACCAGCCCCGGGTTGTACGCCAGCAGGACGGCGAAGCCTGGCTGGGCGACGACCGCTTCGCCGGTGGCGGCGAGGTACAAGCTGAGTCGGCCGTCGAGGGTGGCGTTGATCGACAGCAGCGCGACGTCGCGGGCGGTGTTGACCTCGTCGATCATCACCACCCACCCCTCGCGCATCGCCTGCACGAACGCCGAGTCGACGAGCGCCACCTGTCCGCCGGCGCCGGCGACCGGGACGTAGTCGTAGCGGAAGAAGAACTCATCCGACGACGGGCCCGGCTGCAGCTCGACGAACCCGTAGAACCGGACGCCGTGCCGCTCGGTCACCTCGCGGCCGCGGCCGGTCCAGAGGCGGTAGGCGATCGCGCGGGCGATCTGGCTTTTGCCCGCGCCGGGGGGGCCGATCAGCCGCAGGAAGCTCGACGCGGCGGGATCGTGCATGTCCAGCAGCGCCAGCGCGAGCTCGTCGACGGGCGTGCCGTGCAGGGACGGCGGGTAGATCCGCTTGCCGTCGGGCAGCAGGATCGGGTCGCCGGCCGCTTCGAGCTCGAGCGACGCTGCTGGGTCTGGAATGAGGTCTCCTTCTGCGGCCACCCGGTCGATCTGGGATAGGGCAGCGGTGATTGCGCTCATGGCGCGTCTCCTTGCTTGAACGTTGGTGAGATCTCGCGAGCACCCGCCGAGGGGCGGTCGCTCGTGTGGGGTGGTGCCGTGAGGCCGCTTCGGCGTGTTAGCTGCCGAAGACGCTTGCTGCGACCCGGAGTCGCGCGGCGGTGGCGGCGTAGCCGGCGTCGTGCTTGCTGTCGGCGACCTGCCCGGTGATCTGGCCCAGCTGGGTGGCGACGGTGCTCTCGGCGGCGGTGACTCCCTCGAAGCTGTCGAGGATCTGGTGGTGTTCGGCGCCGCGCTCGGCGAGCACGAAGACGATGTGCTCGACGCCCCCGCGCCGGATGTACGGGATGTACGTCTGCACGTGCGCGCGGGCTGCGCCGGGGCGGGCGGCACGACCGACGCGCTGCTCCAAGCCGCTGGGCAGCCACGGCAGGTCGAGGTGGCAGAGGACCGAAGCGTTCTGGAGGTTGTGGCCCTCGTGACCGATCCTCGAGAGGCAGAGGACTGGGAACTCGCCGGCGGTGAACCGGCGCTTCAGCTCCTCGAACTCAGCCGGAGAGACGCTGCCGTCGGCGACGTGCGCCTCGACGCCGTGACGTTCCCGCAACGTGGCGGCGAGCTGGCGCAGGCACCACACCCGTTCGCCGAACACGATC
>DASZLC010000002.1:0-26311 GCA_035552615.1 Solirubrobacteraceae bacterium | reverse complement strand
GACCATCCCGGCCGCCGGACGTTGCTCATTTCGCATCACGATCGCGGGTGGCTGGGACGGCGGCGGTCGTGTCTCGTCGTTAACCGCGATCTCGACGGCATGCTGCGGCCGAGATTCCAATATGTGTCGGCGGGCGACACGCCACGGAATCTCGCGCCGTCCAACAGATCGAGATTCCGGTTAACGACGGTGTCGCCGATCGACATCGACGACCAGCAACACCAGCCGGCCGGCCAGCCACCCCTGTCCGAGACGCGAACGTCCTCGACAGCGGACTCGCGACCCCGGCGGTACCCGTCAGGTTATGCAACATCCTCGATTTCGACGGAAACTGCACCTTCAAGCGTGCGCGGGCGTTCAGCCGGATCGAACGCGTTCCCCGGCCGGGTCATACAGCGGCTCTGCCATGACCTCCCCAGTGACCCAGCGCCCGAAGATGTCGACCTCGACGGCCGCCCCGATGCCGACCTCGGCGGGGAGGTAGGCGTAGGCGATGGAGCGCTCGAGCCAGTAGCCGTAGCCGCCGCTCGTCACCCGCCCGACGATCTCGTCATCGACGCGCACCGGCTCGTTGCCAAGCGCCACCGACCGGGGGTCCGCCAGCACGAGGCAGCGCAGGCGACGCGCCGGGCTCGGGTCCAGGGCGGCCGAGCCGATGAACTGCTTCTCCGAGCGCACGCTGAAGCCGAGCCCCGCCTCGTACGGAGTGTCATCGGGGCCGATGTCGGCCGCCCACACGCGGTAGCCCTTCTCCAGGCGCAGCGAGTCGATCGCGCGGTAGCCGCCGGCCACGAGGCCGTGCTCGGCGCCCGCCGCCCAGAGCGCGCGCCACAGGCCGGCGCCGTACTCAGTCGGGCAGTACAGCTCCCAGCCGAGCTCGCCGACGAAGGTGACCCGCATCGCCCTGACCGGAACGTCGCCAACGGTCATCGAACGCATCCGCATGTAGCCGAAGTCGAGTGACTCCGCGCACAACGGCTGGAGGATCGCGCGAGCGCGCGGGCCCCACAGGGCAAAGCAGGCCCATCGTGAGGTGACGTCCTGGAGCACGACCGACCCGTCTCCGGGGAGGTGGCGGCGGATCCAGCTCGCGTCGTGGTTGCCGAACGCCGTGCCGGTGACGATCGCAAAGCGCTGCTCGGCCAGCCGTGTGACGGTGAAATCGCACTCGATACCGCCGCGGCGGTTCAGCATCTGCGTGTAGGCGATGGCGCCGACCTCGCGGGCGACGCGGTTGTCGCACAGCCGCTCCAGCAGCTCGGCGGCGCCCGGGCCCGAGAGCTCGAGCTTGGCGAACGAGGACTCGTCGAACAGCCCCGCCGCCTCGCGCACGGCGCGGTGCTCGGCGCCGATCGCCGGCGACCAGTGCATCCCCGCCCAGCCGCGGGGACGCAACGCCGGATCTCCCGCGGCGGCGTTCGCGTCGTACCAGTTGACCCGCTCCCATCCGGACTTCTCACCGAACGCCGCGCCGTGCTCGGCGTGCCACGGATACGCGCTGGAAGTCCGCAGCGGGCGCCCGGCCTGGCGCTCGTGGCCGGGATAGCGAATGTCGTAGTAGGTCTCGTAGACCTCCTTGGCGCGCTTCAGCGTGTAGGCCGGCGAGCGGTAATGCGCGCCGAAGCGGCGGATGTCCATCTCCCAGGCGTCGATCCCGGGCTCGCCGTCCAGGATCCACTCGGCCATCAGCTTCCCCATCCCGCCCGCCCCGGCCAGCCCGTGGGCGCAGAAGCCGGCGGCGACGTACAGGCCGCGGACCTCGGTCTCGCCGAGGCAGAACTCGTTGTCGGGGGTGAACGCCTCGGGGCCGTTGATCAGCCGTGTCACCTTCACGTCGCGCATCAGCGGCACACGCTTGGAGGAGTTCGCGGCGATCTCATCGAAGCGATCCCAGTCCTCCTCCAGCAGCCGCCCGTTGAAGTCCGGCGGGATCCGGTCGCGCAGCTGCTCGTCGAGCGCCCACGGCGCACTGTGGCGCTCGTAGCCGCCCATCACCAGGCCGCCGCCCTCCTCGCGGAAGTAGATCAGCAGGTCGGGGTCGCGCAGTGTCGGCAGATGCTCGCCGGCCGCGCGCTCCCGGAACGGCCGGGTGACGAGGTACTCGTGGGCGAACGGCACGATCGGGATCCGCACGCCGGCCAGCCGCCCGATCTCGGCCGCGTACATGCCGCCCGCGTTCACGATCACGTCGGCCTCGACGTCCCCCCACTCGGTGCGGACGCAGCTGGCGCGCCCGCCGCTCACGTCGATCCCGGTCACCCGGGTGTGGGTGAAAATCCGCGCGCCGCCGGCCCGCGCGCCCTCGGCCAGTGCGTAGGTCAGCATCGACGGGTCGAGGTAGCCGTCGGTGGGCAGGTAGGAGGCGCAGCGCACCCCGTCGGTGACCATCAGCGGGAACAGCTGCCGCGCCTCCTCGGGAGAGAGCAGCTCCAGCGGCAGGCCGAACGTCCGCGCCCACGCCACCTGCCGGAGCACCTCCTGTTCGCGCTCGGGCGTGCCGGCCAGCCGGATGCCGCCGCACTCCACCCAGCCGCAGTCGAGCCGGCGGTACAGCTCCACCGAGTCCATCATCATCCGGGTCAGCGAAACGCTGCCGCGCAGCTGCCCGACAAGCCCGGCCGAGTGGAACGTCGAGCCGCTGGTCAGCTCGGCCCGGTCGACGAGCACGACGTCGCGCTCGCCGCGCTGCGCGAGGTGGTAGGCAATCGAGGTGCCGCCGACACCCCCGCCGATGATGACCACACGCGCGCGATCCGGCAGCTCACGTGGACGCGGCATCGAACCACCCCTCCAGCCGGCGATCGGCCATCGCCACACCCAAGCGGTCGAAGTGGCTCTGGGCGTAGCCGGCGAAGTCGAACTCCAGCCCCGAGATCGCGCCCTGGATGACGCCCCAGGCCGCTTCGCGGGCGTCGGACATGATCCGCATCAGTTTCAGGCCGGCGAGTGCGCCGGCGGTCGGCGCGTCACCGTGGTAGGCCGTCAGCAACCGCTCCTCGGCGGCGTCATCGAAGCCGTTGTTCACGGCCAGGTTCCCGAGGTCGAACAGCCGGTGGCCCATGCCGGCGTACTCCCAGTCGACCAGCAGGACCCCATCCGGGCCTTGCAGCAGGTTGCCGGCCAGCAGGTCGTCGTGGCACGGCACGGGCTCGTGAAGCGGCAGCGCCTGCCCGATGCGGCGGGCCAGGCGCCGCACCTGGTCGTACTCGGGCGGCAGCTCGACGCCGCGGTCGGCCACGATCGCGGCGTAATCGTCGAGCAGCTGGGGTACCCAGAAGCGCACCGGCAGCTGCACGCCCGAGTCGTGGAAGGCGCGCAAGGCGCGGGCGACGGGCGCCGGTTCGCGCCGCAGCCGCTCTTCGTCGATCGCACAGCCGTCGACGTACGCGGTGACGAGCCCCTCGTCGTCGACGGCGGCCAGCGCGGGCGCGATCCCCAGCCGCGCCGCGGTGGCGCCGGCCATTCGCTCGGCGTGCCGGCTGATCCCCAGCAGCGCCGTGTCGACGCCGTTCAGGCGCACCACGTAATCCCGTTCGCCGAGGTGCACGCGGAAGTTCCGATTCGTGATGCCGCCGTCGAGCGGCACGGCGGCGCCCGAGCGGGGGCCGAGCGCAGGCTCGAGTCGCGTCAGGATCCGGTCCAGGTCCGTCATCGCGCTGCGAAACCTAGCGCCTAAGGCGTGGTTCCTATACCTTCAGCGTCAAACGCGTCGAATCGGAGGGTCGGCCAGTGGATCTGGAGCAGCTGAGGGCGAGGGCGCAGACGGGCGAGATCGACACCGTGCTGCTGGCCCTGACCGACATGCAGGGGCGCCTCCAGGGCAAGCGAATGACCGCCCGGCACTTCCTGGAGGAGGTGGCCGAGGCGCACAGCGAGGGATGCAACTACCTCCTCGCCGTCGACGTCGAGATGAATACCGTCGACGGCTACGCGATGTCCTCGTGGGACCGCGGCTACGGCGACTTCGTGCTGCGCCCCGACTTATCGACGCTGCGCCCGGTTCCCTGGCAGGAGGGCACCGCTCTGTGCCTGGCCGACGTGGTCTGGGCCGACGGGAGCGACGTCGTGGCCTCGCCGCGCCAGGTGCTCAAGCGTCAGCTCGCGCGCCTGGCCGAGCACGGATGGGGCACGAACGCCTCCACCGAGCTGGAGTTCCTCGTCTTCCGCGACTCCTACGAGCAAGCCTGGAGCAAGGGCTACACCGAGCTGGAGCCGGCCAACCTGTACAACGTCGACTACTCGCTGCTGGGCACGGCGAAGATCGAGCCGCTGATCCGGGCGATCCGCAACGCCATGGACGGCGCCGAGATGCACGTCGAGAACTCCAAGGGCGAGTGCAACCTCGGCCAGCACGAGATCAACTTCCGCTACGCCGATGCGCTGCGCTGCGCCGACGACCACGCGATCTACAAGAACGGGGCGAAGGAGATCGCCGCGCTCCGCGACATGTCGATCAGCTTCATGGCGAAGTTCAACCAGCGCGAGGGCAGCTCGTGCCACATCCACTTCTCGCTGGCCGATCTGGCGTCCGGCGACTCGGTGTTCGCCGCCGATCGCGCGGCATTCGACTCCTTCCTGGCCGGCCAGCTGGCGTGCCTGCGCGAGCTGACGCTGCTGCTGGCGCCGAACGTGAACTCCTACAAGCGCTACGCCGCCGGCTCGTTCGCGCCGACGACGATCGCGTGGGCGCAGGACAACCGCACGTGCGCGCTGCGCGTCGTCGGTCATGGTCCCGGGCTGCGCTTTGAGAACCGTGCCGGGGGCTCTGACCTGAACCCCTACCTGGCGCTGTCGGCGATCATCGCCGCGGGCCTGCACGGCGTCGAGCAGGGCCTGCCGCTGGAGCCCTCCTACGAAGGCAACGCCTACCTGGCCACCGACAAGCCCCGGCTGCCGACCACGCTGCGCGACGCCCACGCGCTGTTTGATCAGAGCGCCATCGCCCGCGACGCCTTCGGCGACGACGTCGTCGACCACTACGCCCATGCGGCGTCGATCGAGCTTCAGGCCTTTGACACGGCCGTCACCGACTGGGAGCGCCTGCGGGGATTCGAGCGGCTATGAGCGCCGCCGGCGCGCCGTCCGCGCTCGATGCGGTCGCGTCGCTGGAGGCGGTGTTCGCCCCCGTCGAGTCGCTGACCGCGTTCGAGGAGACCGTCGAGCGGCTCGGCACGGCGATCCGCCTCGGCCTGCTGCCCCCGGGGACGCGTCTGCCGGCCGAGCGTGAGCTGTGCGCGCGGCTCGGGATCGCGCGCTCGACGCTCCGCCAGGCGCTCGTGGCGCTCGGCCAGAGCGGCCACCTGCGCGCCACGCGGGGGCGCGGCGGCGGCACCTTCGTCTCCGATCCGCTGCCGCCGGCCAGCCCGCCCTCCCCGGAGCTGCTGGCGGCCTGGCGCATCACGTGCGATGAGCGGATGGCCGTCGAGGTCGGGATCGCCGTGCTGGCCGCGGCGCGCGCGGCCCCCGAGAAGCTCGACGCGCTCGACGCGCTGGTGCTCCTGATCGATGATCTGCTGGAGGACTTCCCCGCCTACCGCCAGGCCGACGTCCGCCTCCACGTGGGGCTCGCCGAGGCGACCGGCTGCGCCCGGCTGGTGACGGCGATGACCGAAGTCCAGGGCGCGATGACCGGTCTGATCACGATGATCGCCCACCCGCCCGAGGTGCTCGACTCCTCCAACGACCAGCACCGCCGGCTGCTGGCGGCGATCCGCCGCGGCAACGAGGCTGGCGCCGCCCGGGAGATGGCCGAGCATCTTCGGGGGACCGAGCACATCCTGGCCGGGCTGATGCCACCGAGCTGAGCTGCGACGGGGTCGGCCATCCGGAACGACGCCCCCACCGAACTTTCGACATAGGGACTCTTGACACAAGCGCCCCGACCCGCGAAGGTTGCCGTTCTAAGGACGGACCATCACACCTTTACTCCTTCAGGAGGGCACAGCCTTGGCGACCGGTGCGCTATCGACTGACGAGCAACGCCTAGCGGAGCTCGGGTACAAGCAGGAGCTGAAGCGGGGATGGAGCAGCTTCTCCAACTTCGCGATCTCGTTCTCGATCATCTCGGTCCTGGCCGGGTGCTTCACGAGCTACGGGCAGGCATTCAACAACGGCGGCCCTGTCGCGATCTCGATCGGCTGGCCGGTGATCAGCCTCCTGATCCTGTGCGTGGCGTTCTCGATGTCCGAGCTCGCCTCCGCGATGCCGACCGCCGGCGGGATCTACTACTGGGCCTCCAAGCTCGGCGGCCCCGGTTGGGGCTGGTTCACGGGCTGGTTCAACCTGCTTGGCCTGATCGCCGTGGTCGCATCGGTCGACTACGCCGCGGCCAGCTTCCTGCAGGCGTTGCTGGGAATGTTCAACGTCGACTTCATCTTCAATTTCACCTCGACCAACGTTCACTACGACGCCCACGTCGTGTTTGCGCTGTTCGCGCTGATCCTGATCATCCACGGCCTGATCAACGTCTTCTCCGGACACCTCGTCTCGATCTTCAACGGTGTCTCGGTCTGGTGGCATGTCGCCGGCGTCACCGTGATCGTCCTGATCCTGATCCTCGGCCCCAGCCATCACGCCAGCTTCTCCTACGTGTTCAGCCACCGCTCGTTCGGTATCGGCGGCTTCAGCCACAGCATGTACTGGTTCTACATCCTGCCGCTCGGCTTCCTGCTGACGATGTACACGATCACCGGCTATGACGCCTCCGCGCACGTCTCCGAGGAGACGCACGGCGCGAGCCAGGCGGCGGCCAAGGGCGTCTGGCGCTCGGTCTTCTACTCGGCCGTGATCGGCTGGATCCTGCTGCTGGCGCTGACCTTCGCCGTCCAGCACAAGGACATCAACGCGATCAGCGCCTCCGGCTTCCCGGCGCTGACGATCCTCTCGACGGCGCTCAGCACGTCGGCCGCCAAGGCCGTCGTGTTGATCTCGACGATCGGTCAGCTGTTCTGCGGGATGGCGTGTGTCACCAGCGCCTCGCGGATGACGTTTGCGTTCTCGCGCGACGGCGCGATCCCGGGGCACAGCCTATGGCGCCGCCTCGGCTCCAACCGCACGCCGACCTACGCGGTGGGGTTCGTCTGCATGGCGGCGCTGGTCATCACGATTCCTGCCTTCTTCCCCGCCTCGAACGGCTACCCGGTCGCATTCTTCGCCGTCACCTCGATGTCGGTGATCGGGCTCTACATCGCGTACACGATCCCGGTGTTCCTCCGCTGGCGTATGCGTGACAAGTTCTCGCCAGGTCCGTGGACGCTCGGCCGCAAGTACAAGTGGGTCAATCCGATCGCGTTCACATGGGTTGCCCTGTGCGTCGTGATCTTCTGCCTGCCGACGGGCCAGGCCGGCGTGTTCTTCAAGCACGGCTTCAACTGGAGCGCGGTCAACTACGCGCCGCTGGTCACGGCCGGCATCATCCTCGCCGTCACCATCTGGTACGGCGTCTCGGCACGGCAGTGGTTCAAGGGACCGATTCGAACAATCGATGCGCTGGGAGGCGGCGCGCCCGTGGTCGGCGAGGCCGCACCCGCAGCGCCTCCCAACCTGTAACCGATGGCTGACACCCTGACGGTGATCGAGCCCGCCACCGAGGCGGTGCTCGAGGAGATCCCGCGCGCCGGCGTCGCCGAGGTCGATGCGGCCGTCGCGCGCGCTCGCCAGGCGTTCGGAGGGTGGCGGGCGATCGCGCCCGCCGCGCGCGCCGAACACCTGCGCGCGCTCGTCGACGCGCTTGTCGAGGCGCGGGAGGAGCTGGCGGTGCTGGAGGCCCGGAACGCGGGCAAGCCGATCGGCGGCGCGCGCGGCGAGATGGGGATGGTGATCGACACCTTCCGCTACTACGCGGCGGCACCCGAACGGCTGCTCGGCGACACGATTCCGGTGAGCGGCGGCGAGGCGTTCACGCTCCGCGAGCCGCTCGGCGTGGTGGGACTGATCGTGCCGTGGAACTTCCCGCTCGTGATCGCCGCATGGAAGATGGGGCCGGCGCTGGCCGCGGGCAACACGGTCGTGCTGAAGCCGGCCGAGCTGACGCCGCTGACCGCCCTGCGCTTTGAACAGATTGCCGTGCAGGCCGGGATCCCCGAGGGCGTGGTCAACGTCGTCGCCGGGCCCGGATCGACGTGCGGGGCGCGGCTGGTCGAGCACCCGGACGTGGCCAAGATCGCCTTCACCGGTTCGACCGAGGTCGGCCGCTCGATCGCCGCGGGCGCCGCGGCGACCATTAAGCGGGTGACGCTGGAGCTGGGCGGGAAGTCGCCGAACATCGTCTTCGCCGACGCCGACATCGAGGCGGCGGCCGCGGCCGCGCCGGGGGCGGTGTTCGACAACGCGGGACAGGACTGCTGCGCGCGCTCGCGGATCCTCGTGCAGCGCAGCGTGCTGGACCGGTTCATGGCCGCCCTGAAGGACGCCGTCAGCTCGATCGTGGTCGGCGACCCGCTCGCACCCGCGACTCAGATGGGCCCGCTGATCTCGGCCTCGCACCGCGACTCGGTCGCCTCGTTCATGGACGACGGCGCGCCCGTCGCCTTCCGGGGCACCGCCCCGGACGGCCCCGGCTACTGGTTCGCGCCGACGGTGCTGTGTCCCGTCGACCCGGGTGCGCGCGCGGCCCGCGAGGAGATCTTCGGTCCGATCGCCACGGTGATCCCGTTCACCGACGAGGCGGAGGCGATCGCCCTGGCCAACGACACGATCTATGGCCTGTCGGGGTCGGTCTGGACCCGGGACGGCGCCCGTGCGCTACGGGTCGCCCGCGCCGTGGAGGCGGGGGTGCTGTCGATCAACTCCAACACCTCGGTGCGCGTCGCGACGCCCTTCGGGGGCTTCAAGCAGTCCGGCTATGGCCGCGAGCTCGGGCCGCACGCGCTCGACGCGTACACCGAGGTCAAGTCGATCTTCTTCTCAACGACATAAGGAGGGCCGGGATGCGACTTCAGGACAAGGTGTGCGTGATCACCGGCGCGGCCGGCGGCATCGGCGCCGCGTGCGCCGAGGTGTTCGCCCGCGAGGGGGCGCGCGTCGTCGGCGTCGACGTGCGCGCGCACGAGGTCGGCGAGCTGGCCCTCCAGGCCGACCTCACCGACGAGGGAGCCGTGAGCGAGCTGTACGCCCGGATCGCGCGTGAGCTCGGCGCCGTCCACGTGCTGTTCAACAACGCCGGGATCTCCCCCACCGACGACGCGTCGGTGCTCGACACGACGCTGGAGGCATGGGAGCGCGTGCAGACGGCGAACCTCCGCAGCGTATTCCTGTGCTGCAAGCACGGGATCCCCTACCTGCTGAAGAACGACCTCCCGAACCGTGGCTCGGTGATCAACACCGCCTCGTTCGTCGCCGTGATGGGGTCGGCGAGCTCCCAGATCTCCTACACGGCGTCAAAGGGCGGCGTCCTGGCGATGTCGCGGGAGCTCGGCGTCGAGTTCGCCAAGCAGGGCGTCCGCGTCAACGCGCTCTGCCCGGGCCCGATCGACACCCCGCTGCTGCGCGAGCTGTTCGCCAAGGATCCCGAACGCGCCGCTCGGCGCCTCGTCCACGTCCCGATGGGCCGCTTCGGCCGCCCGGAGGAGATCGCCAACGTCGTCCTGTTCCTGGCCAGCGACGAATCGAGCTTCGTCACCGCGCACACGATGCTCGTCGACGGCGGGATCAGCGGCGCCTACACGACGCCGCTGTAACGACTCAGGGGGATTTTCGACTCCCTCGGTGGAAAAGTCCCTGTGAGTGCCCGTCAGCCGATGAGTGCGGTGAGCCCCAGGTTCACGTGCTGGGGCATCACCGCGGGCGTCTCGCCGCCGGCCACGATCGCGCGGATCCGGTCCATCACCTCGGCGCGCTCCGACGGCGGCAGCGCCGCCACCCAGCTCATCGACTGCATGTGATCGGCGATCCGCTCCGGGCTCGTCGGCTCGTGCGTCGTCACCCGGATGTTGCGGGGCTCGCTCCAGCCGCCGACCTCGTGCACGGCGTCGGACCACGGCGGGCCGTCGAAGTGCGGATGCTGGGGCCGGGTCCCTGATAACAGCGTGCCGAGCTCGTGGGCCCAGCTCGCGTCGCGCCAGTCGGGCGCCATCGAGATCACCGCCAGCCCGCCCCCCGGCCGCAGCACCCGCCGGATCTCGGCCAGCGCCACCGGCTTGTCGAACCAGTGAAAGGCGTCGGCGACGGTCACGGCCGCAACCGACGCGTCGCTCAGCGGAATCGCCTCGGCGACGCCCTCCAGCACGCGCTCTGGACCGATCTTCGCGGCCAGCAGCCCACGCAACTCGGGCAGCGGCTCGACCGCGGTCACGTCGAAGCCCGCGGCGAGGAGCGCCCGGGAGAGCTTGCCGGTCCCGGCGGCGAGGTCGAGCACGGGGTCGCCGGGGACGAGCCCCAGCTCGGCGGCGAGCGCGCCGACCGCGGCGCGCGGGTACTCCGGCCGCCCACGCTCGTAGACGTCGGCGACGGCGGCGAAGTGCGCCGCGAGCGGATGGAGCGCCACGACCGGTCAGGCTAACGAGGAGGTGTCGGCCGCCGCCGGGCGCCCCGGCAGCGACGGAGCGACGCGCAGCAGGCGCGCCGGACGCTCCGGCAGCCACCAGTTCCAGCGACCGAACAGCGAGACCACCGCCGGCACGAGCAGCGCGCGGATCACCGTCGCGTCGAGCAGGATCCCCGCTGCCAGTCCGGTGGCGAACACCTTCACGTCGGTGTCCGGCGTCGAGGACATCGACACGAAGGCCAGGAACAGGATCAGGGCGGCGCTCGTCACCAGTCGACCGGTGCGACCGATCCCGGTGACGACGGCGGCGTCGGTCGAGCCGCTGGCGTCGTACTCCTCGCGCATCCGCGACAGGATGAACACCTCGTAGTCCATCGACAGCCCGAACAGGAACGCGAACACCATCAGCGGGATCCACGCCGTCACCGAGTGGGTGGCAGCGATCCCCCACAGCAGGCTCGACCCGTGGCCCTGCTGCCACACCACCGTGATCACACCCCAGGCGGCGGCGACGCTGACGATGTTCAGCACGACCGCCTTCAGCGGCAGCAGCAGCGAGCGGAAGGCGCGCGCCAAGAGCAGGAACGTGAGCACCGCGATCAGCGCGATCATGACCGGAAAGCTGCCGTAGATGGCCGAGACGAAGTCGGCGTTCTCGGCTCCGATGCCCCCAACCTTCACCCGCGGGCCGACGCCGTGGGCGGCGTCTTTCACCGCGGTGATCGTGTCGCGCCCGGCGCCGGTCGAGCCGTCGGCGAACGGGAATGCGTCGACCTCGGCGATCCCGTCGCGGACGAACGCCGGGCCGACGGGGGCGACGGCGCCATCGACACCATGGATCGCGCTGAGCGCCGCTGCGACTTGATGCGCCTGGACGGACGGGGCCAGCACCTCGATCGGCTGCAGCGGCCCGGGGCCGAGCCCGGAGCGCTCCAGTGCCACCAGGCCCGTCCTCGCCTGACCCTGCTTGCTGAGCGTGTTCACGTTCGCGGTGCCCGGCTGTAGCGAGGTGGCGAGGAGCACGAGCGCGGCCAGCACAAGCGCCGCGCCGAGCGCGGCGAACCAGCGACGGCGGACGACCAGTTGAGCCCACGCCGTCCACGAGCGCGAGGCGGTGTCGTCGGTGCGGACATGGGGCCAGTCGAGCCGGCCGCCGATCTTCACGAGCACGATCGGCAGCAGCGTAATCGCGACAACCACGCTGACGAGCGGGATCAGCATCCCGGCGAAGCCGATCGAGCGGAGGAACGGCAGCGGCAGCACGATCATCGCCAGCAGGCCGATCGCCACCGTCGTGCCGCTGAACACGACGGCTCGGCCGGCCGTCGCCATCGCCCGCACGACCGCCTCGTCTCCGTCATGACCGTGGGCGCGCTCCTCGCGCCAGCGCACGACCACCAGCAGCGAGTAGTCGATCGCCACACCGAGCCCGATCAGCGCGACGAGGAACTCGACGATCGAGGACACGCTGGTGATCGCCGTCACGCCGTAGAGCACGAGGAAGGTCGTCATGATCGAGACGATCGCCATCAGCAGCGGCACGAAGGCCAGCAGCGAGGCGAAGACGAAGGCCAGCACGACGAGCGCGCCGAGCCCGCCCAGCACCGATTCCAGCAGCACCCCCGGGCCCTTCGTCCCGCCCGTCTGGGCCTGGAGCGCGTCGACGCCGGTGACGTCCACCCGGGCGCCGGCGATGGTGACGCCGGTGAGCGCGGCGGTGGCGCGCTTGGCCGCCTTCGTGTTCGTGCCAAACGACTCGTTGTCGGGGGGCGGATAGGCGAGGACGAAGGTCGTGCGCCCGTCGGTCGAGACGAACCCGGCGCGATCACCCGTCGACGCGTAGGACTCGACCCGTGAGCCCGGAACCGCGGCACGCAGGCGCGCCGCCACGTTGGCCAATCCGGCGCGCACTGCCGGCGAGGACACGGGCGTGTCCGGCGGCAGCGTGGTCACGGCCAGCAGCGGCGCGTATTTCCCCCCGCTGTGGAACGCGCGCAGGATCCTGGTGTTCGTGACGAACCCCTCGCGCCCGGGCACGCTGAACGTCTTGGAGAACGAGTTCACCGCGTTGCCGACCGTGGCGATCCCGGCCAGCGTCACCACCACCCACGCCCCGGCTACGAGCCGCCGGTGCGCCAGCACCCAGCGGGTGATCGTCGTCATCATGATCGCGCCTGCCTTTGATTCGTAGAACGCATGATTTGTACCACAAACAATTTGGCGTGACCACCATGCTCGTTACCATGTCGTGTTGATGACCGACGACGCCGGCCCCCGCATCCACCCCGCCCTGACGCGCAACACCGGCTTCCTGCTGAGCCGGGCCGGCATGATGGCCCAGCGCCAGTTCGCTGCGCGTCTGGAGTCGCTCGAGCTGAACGTGCGGATGTGGGGCGCGTTGAACGTGCTCGACGCCGAGGGAGCGCTTAGCCAGCAGCAGCTCGGCCGGTGCGTGGGAGTCGATCCGAGCTCGATGGTGACGACGATCGACGACCTGGAGGCGCGCGGGCTCGTCGAGCGGCGCCGTCACCCGAGCGATCGGCGTGCCCACGCGCTGCACATCACGCCGAAGGGGCACCGGACGCTGGCCGCCGGGCGCGAGCTCGCCCGGAGCACGCAGGACGAGCTTCTCGCCCCCTTCGATGCCGACGAGCGAGCCAGGCTGCACGCGCTGCTCCTCCGGCTGGTCGTCGGGGAGTGAAACGTGACTATTCGCACGTAATTGGCCATCGGCCAGCCCGTAAGCTGGAAGTGGTGCGCGGGACGCTCACGTTTCTCGGAGCCGGAGGATGGTTCCCGGCGCATGGTCGCCAGACAGCCTGCGCGCTGCTGCGCAACGGTTCGCGCGCGATCATGCTCGACGCCGGCACGGGCGCCGGTCGCCTCGTCGAGCGCCCCGAGCTGCTCGACGGCATCGAGGAGCTCGACATCATCCTCACCCACTTCCACCTCGACCACGTCGCCGGCCTCGCGTACCTCCCGGGCTTCGATCTGTGTGAGCGCACCACCGTCTGGGGTCCGGGTCGCCTGCTGTACGGCGAGCCGACCGACGCGCTCCTCGCCGTGGTCTCCCACGAGCCGTTTCACCCGGTGCCACTGGAGGACCAGGCGATCGAGGTCCGCGATCTGCCGGCGACGGAGATCGAGCTCGCGGGCTTTCGCGTCGCCACCCGTCGGCAGGACCGCCACTCGGCCCCGAGCCTGGGGCTGCGTTTCGACGACGAGCTCGCCTGGATCACCGACACCGCCTACGACCCCGGCTCGGGCGCCTTCGCCACCGGCTGCCGCACGCTCGCCCATGAGGCCTGGTGCGTGTCAGCGCAGCCGCGCAACCCGGATATCCACTCCTCCGCACTGCAGGCGGCCCAGGTGGCCGCGCAGGCCGGCGCCGAGCGCCTGCTGCTGATCCACCAGCCGCCCTTTACGGCCGCGCTCGACCCGCTGCTCGCCGAGGCGCGGACGCTGCTACCGCGGGCCGCCCTGGCCGTCGAGCTCGCCGGCGTTCCCGCGCTGGCGTGACCGGGGTCAGGCGGCGATCGCCGCCGGCTCCGGCGCTGGGTCGCCGCGGCCCAGCGGCGCGGTGATCGCCAGCGCGCACCCGATTCCCAGCAGTGCCCAGGTGACCGGGTCCTCCAGGAAATCGGCGTACAGCATCGTGTGGAAGACGAGCGCCACGAATGCCGCCGCGATCGTGGCGCGGATCGGATCGGCCCGCGTGCCACGCAGCAGGGCGATCACCGCCGCGATCACCAGCGCCAGATAGGCGAGCAGGCCGATCAGCCCCTGCTCGGCGGCGATCGTGATCGGGATCGTGTGCGACGCCGACAGAGTCTTGGAGGCCAGCGGATGCTGCTGCTTGTACTCGTCGATGAAGGCGCCCGAGCCATACCCGTAGAGCGGCTCGTCGCCGAACATCGACAGGCCGCCGGTGACCAGGTTGGCGCGCCCGCTGGAGGCGCCGTTCAGCCCCTGGTTGAGGCCGAACGTGTTCGGCGAGACGGCCAGCGCGATGGCGCCGATCACCACCACCACGCCGGCCGTGGCCAGCACCGGCCACACCTTCCAGCGCAGCGCCGCGAGGATCCCCAGGCCGACCAGCAGCGCGGCCATGCTGGAGCGCGACAGCGTCAGCACGAGGCCCCCCCACAGGATCGCCAGGATCACGGTCGTGCCGATCGCCGTGCGCCGGTCGCGCGCGTGGATGAGGACCGCGGCCAGGGCGATCATCACCAGCGCCAGGAAGCGGCCGAAGATGTCGGGATCGAAGAACACCGAGTTCACGGTGAAGTACGTGTGGAGGTTGTTGGCCGCGATCAGCTTCGGGTTCAGCAGCAGCGTCTTCGTGTCGTACTCGACGAACCCGATGCAGGCGAACACGATCGCCAGCGGCACCACGACCTGCAGGCACATGACGATCAGCTCACGCGTCCAGTGCAGGCGCCGAAGCATCGTGAACAGCAGCGCGAACGGGACGTAGAAGAACACCATGTTCTGCAGCGCGTCCTTGAAATCAACCGAGTAGGTGGCCTGGATGGCGTACAGCACCACGTACAGGGCCAGGAGCCGCTCGACCCACCTCCTCGCCGGCGCCTCGGGGCCGGGCCGGTCCTCGCGCAGCGCGGGCACGATCTCGGCCAGCGCCGCCGCGGCGACGACGAAGTACAGCGGGACGAGCAGGTTCGACGTCGTCCCGCCCGACTCGATCGGCACGCGGAACGGGAGGGCCAGGACGGCCAGCGGCGCGGTCAGCCACGGCCGCCGCGCGATCAGCGTCGCCGCGACGCCGAGCAGGGTCAGGGCCAGCACGGCGCCGACGGCGGCGTACAGCGGGTGGTGGTGGACGAAGTGCAGCTGCGGCGAGTGCCAGATGTCGGCCAGCAGCAGCGCCGGCGAGAGCACAAGCGCGCCGAGCATCCACAGCGCCCGCCGGCGGGGCTCGACATCGAGGATCGCGCCGGCGGCCAGCAGCCCGAGAACGACCACGCCCAGCTTCGGCAATGGTCCCGACAGGACGGCGAACACGGTCACGCGCCGACAGGGTAGAGAACGCTGGCGCGGCGATCCTCTACGCTCTCTCGCCGCATGTCCGCAGCACGGTGTCTCGTTCTCTGTGGGCTGATGGTGATCGCACTGTCGGCCTGCTCCAACCTTCAGAAGCCCGTCGCGACCTCCGGCAGAGTGATCAGCCGCGGCAAGATCGACGATCCGCGCCTGAAGCACTTCGCCTGCCTGCAGCAGCATGGCCTGCCGGTGACCGAGCCGAATCCGACCGAGATTCAGGTCGGCCCGGCCGGACAGGGACCGCTGATGAAGTTCCTGGCGACGCCGGGCATGGCCCAGGGCGTGCAGATCGCCGGCTCGGCGCAGGCCGCCTACGTCGTTGGCAACGCGCTGGTGTACCCGAACCAGGCGCCGTACTCCGAGCTCCAGGTGATCGACGGCTGCGCGGCGATCGGCGTCACCGGCTGACCACTATGTCTGTTCCGATCGCAGAACCGAGCGCCACGAGTTCGAGCGCGACGCGTTCCGCCCGCCCCGGCGTCGCGGCGTGGCGCTCCTGGCTCTTCGGCGGGCGGTTGCTGATCGCCCTCGGCGGCGTCGCGCTGATCATCGGGCTGCTGTCGCTGGCGATCCCGTCGACGCCGAGCTACGACCCGTGGGCATGGCTCGTGTGGGGCCACGAGATCGTCCACGGCAGCCTGCACACCCCCGGCGGCCCGAGCTGGAAGCCGCTGCCGATGCTGTTCACGGTGCCGTTCGCGCTGTTCGGTCACCTCCAGCCCGACATGTGGCTGGTGGTGGCGCGGGCCGGCGCGGCCTTCTGCGTGCTGATGTGCTTCAAGCTGGCCTATCGTCTGACCCGGGATCTCGGACCGGGACTGGAGGGCCGGACCGGCGGCGCGCGCGCGCTGCTGCAAATCGCGCCGATCATCGCCGGGTTGCTCGCCGCCGGCAGCCTGATCAACTCGCCCGGCTTCGTATCCGACAACGCCCTGGGCTACTCCGAGGGCCTGGCCACCGGGCTGATGCTGGGCGCCGTCGATCGCTTCCTCGACGGCTCGCGCCGCCAGGCGTTCGTGATCGGCTTCTTCGTCGCCCTCGACCGCCCCGAGACGTGGCCGTTCTGGGGTCTGTACGGGATCTGGCTGGCCTGGCGCGACCCCGGGGCGCGCAAGCTGGTGATCGGACTGTTCGTGCTCACGCTGCTGTTGTGGTTCGGCCCGGCCGGGTTCAGCGGCGTCACGCGCGCCCAGAAGCCGCG
This sequence comes from Solirubrobacteraceae bacterium, assembly GCA_035552615.1. Classification (GTDB taxonomy): domain Bacteria; phylum Actinomycetota; class Thermoleophilia; order Solirubrobacterales; family Solirubrobacteraceae; genus Palsa-465. Next base: position 9,566 of record DASZLC010000002.1, on the reverse strand, counting down.
CTCCAACAGCGCCGCCTTCACCGCCTGTCCCTTCTGCACGGTATTCAGGAAGGAGGCGTGGCTCAGCGTCATGAACCGGATCAAGATTCCCGGCATCGGGGCGATCGTGGTGGCCGCGATCGCGCTGTGGTGGACCCGGGCGCGGTGGTGGCGAACGTGGGACGCCGACCGCCCGACGCGTGCGCGGGCATGGCTCGTCATCATCGGCGTCTTCGGCTTCGTCTGGTGGGCGCTGATCGGCCTGGAGACCCAGCTGCACTTCTCCGGCAACGCGCGCTACCTCGTGCTCGGCACCGCCCCGGTGGGGATCGCCGGCGCCGTGGCGTGGGGGTGGCTCGCACAGGCTCTGCCCCGGTGGCTGGGCCGGCTCGGCCAGCACGTCTCCTCGCTCCGGGCCGCCGCCGCCGAGCGCTTCACCGTCCCCGCCGGCGCCGTCGTAGCGGTCGGCCTGTTCCTGGCCGTGCCGTGGTGGATCGGCAACAGCCTGATCTCGCTGCCGAAGACGCACCGAGCGCTCGTCTACCAGGCGCACCTGCGCGAGGACCTGAACCAGATCGTGCGCGACTACGGCGGCGCGAAGAAGCTGCTGGCGTGCGGCCAGGTGATGACCGAGGGCTTCCAGGTGCCGATGGTGGCGTGGACGCTCGGGGTGCGGACGCTGCAGGTCACCGATCAGCCGGCCGACCCGCTGCCCACCTCGGCGGCGGGCGCCCCGAACGTGATTCTGCAGGACCGCGACAACGGCAGCCCGCACACCGCACTGCTGCCGCTGCCGGAGACGATCCTTCGCTGGGAGGCGCTTGGGGTGCATTACAAGCTGATCAGCCACGTCGACACCTTTAGGCTGTTCACAGCCTGCCGGAAGTAATCTCGCCCGATGACCACCGTCACCGCACCGAGCTCCGACAAGCCGAGGGTCTGGCTTCCGGACTACGAGGACAAGCTCCCCGCCTGGGCGATGCGCCTGCCCCTGTGGGCGCGGATCGGCCTGTTCCTCGTCGTGCTCACCGCGATCTCCGCGTTCGTCCGCACGCGCTACCTCAGCGGCCAGTTCTGGATGGACGAGGGGCTGTCGGTGGGGATCTCCTCGCACTCCCTCTCCGCCATCCCCGGCGTCCTGCGCCACGACGGCTCGCCGCCGCTGTACTACGTGCTGCTGCACTTCTGGATGCGCCTGTTCGGGACGACCGAGTCGGCCACGCACGCGATGTCGCTGCTGTTCGGCCTGCTGACGATCCCGATCGGGATGTGGGCGGGCTGGAGCCTGTGGGGCAAGCGCGTCGGGGTGATGTCGGCGTTTATGTTCGCCTTCAGCGCGTTCATCACCGACTACAGCCAGGAAACGCGGATGTACTCGCTGATGGCGCTGCTCGGGCTGATCGCCACGGCGGCGTTCCTGCACGCCTTCGTCTACCGACGGCGCAAGTACCTGATCCTGTTCGCCCTGGCCCAGGCGGCGATGGTCTACACCCACGCCTGGGGGATCTTCTTCGGGCTCGGCTGCGCCATCAGCGTGCTGATGCTGATGCGCATCAGCGACGAGCCGAAGGCGCTGCTGAAGGACGGAGTGCTGGGATTCGTCGGCGCCGTCATCCTGTTCCTCCCGTGGGTGCCGAACTTCCTGTACCAGACGTCGCACACGGCGGCGCCGTGGGACTCGGCGCCGCGCTTCGGCGCCCCGGTGCAGCTGTCGCGCAACCTGCTCGGCGGCGACCGCGTCACCGCCGCGCTGACGATCGCCACGGCCATCGGGATCGCGCCGCTGTTCACCCGCGGGCGCCGGCGCAGCGACGACGCCAAGTCCCTGTGGGTGCTGATCGCGATTCCGTTCCTGACGCTGCTGCTGGCGTGGATCGCCTCGCAGATCACCCCGGCCTGGGTGGCGCGCTACTTCGCGCCGACCGTCGGGCCGATCATGCTGCTCGCCGCATTGGGCCTGGCGCGCTCTGGGATCGTCGGCGCCGTCGCGCTGATCTTGTCGATCATCTTCCTGGCCAACCCGGCCTCGTACACGCCGACCTACAAGAGCGACATGCGCGACGTCTCCGGCGAGATGACCCCGCTGCTGCACAAGGGCGACATCGTCGTCACCGGTCAGCCCGAGCAGATCGCGCTGATGTGGTACTACCTACCCGGCGATCTGCGCTACGCCTCGACGATCGGCCCGGTCAAGGATCCGTCGTACATGAACTGGGTCAACGCGCTGCACCGGCTGCGCGACGCCAATCCCGCCACGACGCTCGACCCGCTCGTTGCTAGTCTCCAACCCGGGCAGCGGCTGCTGTTTGTCCGACCCCTGACCGAAGGCGCGTCGAGCTGGCAGGCCTCGTGGACCGAGTTGATCCGCGACCGGTCGGCTCAGTGGGGCGAGATTCTGCAGACGGACGTCGACCGTGGCGTCCTGAAGCCGGTCGCCGTCGCACCACACTATTACCGCGGTGCCTGCTGCGTCGCCGACAGCGCGGTCCTCTACCAGAAGGTTTCGTGATCACCGGACATGCCTGACACCACTCCTGAACGCACCCAGCCGGGCGCGGACATCACTCCGGAACACCCCGTCGTCGTGCTCGGCGGCGGCCCGGCCGGACTCACCGCGGGGTACCTGCTGGCGCGGAAGGGCAAGCCCGTGATCGTGCTGGAGTCGACCGACCAGGTCGGCGGCATCGCGCGGACGACCGTGCGCGACGGCTATCGCTTCGACCTCGGCGGGCACCGGTTCTTCACGAAGGTGAAGGAGGTCGACGACCTCTGGCACGAGATCGTCGGCGCGGAGTTCCTGGAGCGCCCGCGGCAGAGCCGGATCTACTGGAACAACAAGTTCCTGGAGTACCCGCTGGAGGGCATGGACGTGATCAAGAAGCTCGGGCCGGTGGAGCTGGTCCGGTGCGGCCTCTCCTACCTGTGGGCGACCGTCAAGCCGAAGGGTCGCGAGGACACGTTCGAGCAGTGGGTGTCCAACCGCTTCGGCAAACGGCTCTACAACCACTTCTTCAAGACCTACACCGAGAAGCTGTGGGGCGTCAAGGCCGACGAGATCCGGGCCGAGTGGGCCGCCCAGCGGATCAAGGGGCTCTCGTTCTTCTCCGCCGCCAAGGCGGCCTTCCTCGGCAACAAGGGCAACAAGATCAAGTCGCTGATCTCCAAGTTCAACTACCCCAAGTACGGGCCCGGCCAGATGTGGGAGTTGATGACCGAGGACATCAAGGCCCACGGCGGCGAGGTGCGCCTGAACGCGCCGGTGACCAAGCTCGTGACCGAGAACGGCAAGGTGACCGAGGTGATCGCCGGCGGCGAGACGCTGTACCCGTCGCACGTGATCTCCTCGCTGCCGCTGCGCACGACCGTCGGGATCGCCTCACCCGAGGCGCCGCTGGAGGTCCGCGACGCGGCCCGCGGCCTGCGCTACCGGGAGTTCCTGACCGTGCTGCTCGTGATCGACGGCGAGGACCTGTTCTCCGACAACTGGATCTACATCCACCAGCCCGGCGTGCAGGTGCTGCGGATCCAGAACTTCAAGTCGTGGAGCCCGTACATGGTGCCCGAGGGCTCGAACTCCGCCTCGGTCGGCATGGAGTACTTCTGCTTCGAGGGCGACGACTTCTGGAACATGGCCGATGACGACCTCGTGAAGCTGGCCGGCCAGGAGATCGAGAAGCTCCATCTGGCCCGCGCCGACCGGGTGAAGTTCGGCTTCGTCGAGCGCGTCCACAAGGCGTACCCGATCTACGACGAGCTGTACGCCGAGCGGGTCGCGACGATCCGCGGCTGGCTGGAGACGATGTCGAACATCCAGCAGGTGGGTCGCAACGGCCTGCACCGGTACAACAACTCCGACCACTCGATGCTCACGTCGATGCGCGCCGTCGACAACATCCTCCTCGGCACCCATCACGACATCTGGTCGGTGAATGTCGAGAGCGTGTACCACGAGGAGGTCCACGACTCCGAGAATCCGTACGCCACTTCGCCGGAGACACCGGCGATGGAGCAGCCCCTCGCCTCCGACCGGTAGCCGTCTCGGCTACCCTCCCGCGCCGTGCGCCGTGCCCGTCTCGCCGTCCTCCTAGCCGTGTCCGCGCTGGCCCTGCCCGCGGGCGCGCTGCCCGCGAGCGCGCTGGGCGCTGGGGCCGGGGCGAAGGGCGCCAAGGCCGGTAGCGCCGCCACGACGCCGGCGTCGAGCACACCGCTGGCCCCCGCCGGGAGCACCAGCCCGTTCTCTCCGGGTGTCCCGCAGTCGCCGGCGAGCACCCCGACCTCGACCGCCACGACGCCGATCGTGTCGCCGACGACCACGACCTCGAGCAACAACGGCGGCCTCAGCGGCACCGGCATCATCGTGATCGTGATCGCCGCGGTGGTCTTGCTCGTCGGCGTCGCCGTGTTCGTCATGCGCGACGCCCGCCGCCATGCTCCGGGCAAGCACCGCAGCGGCTCCGAGCGCGAGGACGAGCGCTCCAAGCCCGGCTCCAAGCGCCCGCCAAAGGCGCGCAAGCTGAGCGCCGTCGAGCGCAAGCGCCGCAAGCGCGGCCGCGCGCGCTGAACATTTAGCCGGCCAGGCGCCGCACGGAGTGCCTCGCCCGCTGGAGGTGGCGCTCGACCGTCCGGCGGCTGTCGCCGGTGACGGCCGCGATCTCGTCGTGACTGAGCCCGGCCGCCCGTAGCCACAGGGCCCGCCGTTGACGCTTGTTGAGGTGCCACGCCGCCCGGATCCGCTCGCGCTGACCGAAGAGCTCCTCCAGGCTGGGGGTCTGTGGCAGCTCCAGCTCGGCGCCCGCGTCGAGCAGCTCGTCGAGTGACAGATCACGCTGACGGCGCACGAGCAGCCTCACGGTCTCGTGCTTGGCCGTGTTGGCCAGCCACGACAGGACCGCGATCGGCTCGATCCGGTGCGCATGGAGCAGCAGGCGGCTCCACGCGATCTGGCACGCCTCCTCGACCAGCTGGTCGGGCGCGGTGATTTCCGAGATGACGATTCGAGCGAGCTTGCGGTTCAGCAGCGGATACAGCTGCGCGACATCGATCGCGGTCGGGGACGACGGCGGTGTTGGGGCGGTGACTGTGGTCATGGCTCGCTCACTCTGTGGGGATGGACGGGCGGTCACCGTATCAGGCTCGACTCTAATTGAGACAAATTGATACTAATTTGTTGCAGTCTAGGCGAGTCTCGTGGAGTAGAGTCACTGGCAGTCAATCGCGTTCAACAGCATCCGGAGGAACCCGTGCCGCACATCCTCGTTGTCGCCGTGACCGCCAAGCCCGACCCCACCGGCCTGCCGGGAAGCAACGTCCTGCAGCAGCTCGTCAACGGCGCCGAGGCGTGGGCGCTGGCGATCGCCCTGATCGGCGCGTTCGTCGGCGCCGCCCTGTGGGCGGTCAGCTCGCACAGCCAGAACCACCACTACGCGGCGCGCGGCCGGATGGCCGCGCTGGTCTCGGCCGCCGCCGCGCTCGTGATCGGCGCGGCGCCCGGGCTGGTGAACTTCTTCCAGCACCTCGGGACGACGGCCCGATGACGCGCCCGGTGATGGTGTTCGCCGTCGTGCTCGCGCTGGCGGCCTCCGTGTCGGTGACAGCTCCGGCGCCGGCGTCGGCCAACGTGGCCAGCAAGATCTGTCACGCCCTCGGCGTGTTCAGCAGCATCCTCGGCAGGGGCTGCGACGTCGCCACGCACCCCGGCGCGATCGCCGGCGCCGGCAAGAAGCTGCTCGGCGGGCACGTCGGCGGTGCGGTCGGCGAGCTGCTCGGCGATGGCGGCGGGACGGTCGCGAAGAAGGTGGCCGCGACCGCCACGTTCGCGGCGATCACGGCCTGGGCCGCTCACGGCGCGGCCGGCGCGCTGAAGGAGGCCGCCACCGTGATCGGGCGCACCACCGAGCCACAACTCAGCTCGACGTGGTTCTCGTCGACCTATTGGCGGGTGGCGGGGCTGGCCGCGCTGCTGACGTTGCCGTTCCTGTTCGCCGCCGCGGTCCAAGCGCTCGTTCGCTCCGAGCCTCTGCTGCTCGCGCGGGCGGCGTTCGGATACCTTCCCGCGGCGCTGCTGCTCGTCAGCATCACGGCGCCGCTGACGATGCTGCTGCTGGCCGCCTCCGACGAGATGTCGAGCGTCGTCTCGGCCGCCGCGGGACACGGGGCCGGACGCTTCCTGACCCAATTCGGCGCCGTCACCACAGGGGTCTCGCTGCTGAGCACCGGCGGGTCGACCTTCTTGGCGCTGTTCGCCGCCGTGGTGATCGTCACCGCCGGCATGGCCCTGTCGCTGGAGCTGCTGCTCCGCGAGGCGGCGGTGTACGTGATTGTGTTGATGCTGCCGCTGGCGTTCGCCGCGATGGTGTGGCCGGCCCGGCGCGTCTGGGCCGTTCGCGCCGTCGAGCTCCTGGTGGCGCTGATCCTGTCCAAATTCGTGATCGTCGCCGTGCTGGCGCTCGCCTCCGGTGCCCTCGGCGAGCTCGGCGGCGACGGCGTCGGGACCGTGTTCGCGGGCGAGGCGCTGCTGCTGCTGGCCACGTTCTCGCCGTGGGTGCTGATGCGACTGCTGCCGCTGGCCGAGGTGGCCGCCGGGGCCGGCGGCGCGCTCCGCGGCGAGTACGCCCGCGCGCGAGCAGGTGCCGAACAGGCGGCGGGCCTCGCCCTCTCGGCGCACGGGTGGGCGGGCGACCTCACGAGCAACATGCGCCACGATGCGGCGGACCCGTACGCCGAGGCCCGCGCCTCCGGCGGTGACACTGGGCCGGATGCCCCCCGCGCCCTCGGAAGCGGGGATTCCTCCGGAGACGGCGGGGACGGCGGCGGCGGCGGCGAACCGAGCGGTCCCGCCGATGGCGGCGGCGCTGCGGCGTCCGATCCCGCTGGAGGGTCGCCGGACCCGAGCGGCGAGCCGAGGGCACCGGCGTGGGGACCATCGAACACCCTCGACGAGGGCGGTGAGCGCTCGCCCGGGATGGAGCCGCGCTGGCAGGCCGGCGACACCGAGTGGCCGCCGCTCACGCTCGGGCCGAGCGACGAGCCGACGCACGACCTGTGGCCCGCGCCCGAGGACCCCCGGCCCGCGGACCACCGGCCCGCGGAGCAGCCGCCCGAGGACGGCGCCCTATGAGCGAGGAGCGCGCCACCTACACGTTCGGGCCGCTGGAGCGCCGCGGCCTGCTCGGACCGATGCGGGGCGGCCAGGCGGCGCTGCTCGCCGCCGGCGCGCTGCTGGCCGTCGCCGCGCTCGACGCCGCCCCGTCGATGGCGGGAGCGCTCACCGCGCTCGTCGTGCTGAGCGCGGCCGCCGCCCTCACCACGCTGCCGCTGGGCGGTCGGACGGCGGATCAGTGGACGCCGGTGGCGGTCGCGTTCGCACTGCGACGGGGCCGCGGTCGCGCCCGCTTTCGCTCAGCCGCCCCCGCGGCGGGCGGGACGCCCGACCCTCCGCCGTCGCTGCGCGACATCACGATCACCGAGCGTGACTACCGGGGGCGGACGATCGGGGTGGTGAGCGAGCGAGCCGGGCGCCGGCTGACCGCCGTGCTGGCCTGCCGGGTCGTGTCGTTCGCGCTGCTCGACGCCGAGGCCCAGGAGCGGCGACTCGCCCGCTGGGGCCTTGTCCTATCAACAGCCGCCGGCAGCGCCGTCCGGCGGATCCAATGGGTCGAGCGCACGGTCCCGGCCCGCGGCGACGAGCTGGCGCGGTGGCTCCACGCCGAGCGCGACCCGGCGCTCCCCCCGCGCGGCACGCCGATGATCGAGTCCTATCTGGAGCTGATCGGCTCGACCGCGCCGGTCACCCAGGAGCACGAACTGCTGATCGCCGTGCAGGTCGACGCCGGGCGCGTGCGCGAGCGCGGATCCGACGCGTCGGGTCGGGCGCTGCTGGAGTCCAGCGAGCGCGTCGCCGAGCGCCTGCGAGCCGCCGAGGTCGACGTCGTCGGGGCGCTCGGCCCCGAGCAGCTGGCCCGCGTGCTGCGAACCGCGTTTGATCCATACGCCCGGGCGGAGCTGGCCGCGCTGCAGGCGGCCGATCCGGCCCGCGACGGCGTGTCGGAGGCGGGCGCCTGGCCGCTCGGCGCCGACGAGCGCTGGGACAGCTACCGGACCGACGGCGCCGAGCATGTCACCTACTGGATCGGCGGCTGGCCGCGCGTCGAAGTCTCGCCGATGTTCATGGACGCGCTGCTCGGGCGCTCCAACGCCGTGCGCACCGTGGCCGTCACCTTCGAGCCGCTTCCCACCGACCGCTCGACGCGCGAGGTCGAGGCGGCGGTGACGCGCGACCGCGCCGACCGCGAGCTCCGCCACCGCTTCGGCCAGTCGGAGACGGCACGCCAGCGCCAGGCGCAGGAGGCCACCGCCCGCCGCGAGGCCGAGCTTGCCGCCGGCCACTGCGAGACGCGGCTGGCAGGATTCATCACCGTCTCCGGCCGTGACCCCGAGGACCTCCGGCGTGCCTGCGCCGAGGTGCTGGAGCACGCCGCCCGGGCACGCCTGGAACTGCACCGGATGTACGGGCAGCAGGCCGACGCCTTCACGTTCACCCTCCCCCTCTGCCGCGGCCTGAAATGAGCGCGCGCTTCGTCGAGCGGCCCGGGCACCGCTGCACGACCCGTCACGCTCAGGCGATCTACCCGTTCGTGGCCACGGGCGGGCTCGGCGGCCGCGGCGTGTTCGTCGGACGCGATGCCAGTGGCGGCGCCTTCTGCTACGACCCGTGGGCGCTGTACGCCGACGGACTGCTCGACGACCCGAACGCGCTCGTGCTCGGCAAGCTCGGTCAGGGGAAGAGCGCGCTGGTGAAGACCCTGCTGTGGCGCATGCTGCTGTTTGGGCGCCGCGCCTTCGTGCTCGACGTGAAGCGCGAATACGGGTCGCTGTGCGCCGCGGTCGGCGTCGAGCCGGTGTCGCTCGTCCCCGGCGCAGGCGTCCGGCTGAACCCGCTGGCCGCCCACCCCGGCGAGCACGCCCAGCTGGAGCTGCTGCGCGCCGTCGCCGTCACCGCGCTCGACGGGCCGCTCGCGCAGATCGAGTCGGCGGCGCTGCGCGAGGCGCTGCTCGTGGTGCGCGCGCGTGGCCGGGGCGAGCCGACGCTGCCCGAGGTCGCCGCCGTCCTGTTCGGCCCGACGAGCGAGATGGCGGCCCGGCTGCGCACCACGCCCGAGCGGCTGGCCGTCGACGCGCGGCGCGCCGCGCTCGCCCTGCAGGATCTCTGCGAAGGGCCCCTGCGGGGGATCTTCGACGGTCCGACGAGCCCCGGGCTCGACCTCGACGCCCGCCTGCTGGTGATCGATCTGCATGCCGTCCGCGACTCCCCGGCGGTCGGGATCCTGATGGCCTGCGCGACGGCGTGGATGGGAGCGCTCCTGGCCCGGATGGCCGAACGTCCCGGCCGGGAGCGGCTGATCAACGTCGCCGACGAGTCATGGAAGATCGTCCAGCACACCGGGCTCGGCGAGTGGTTCCAGTCGAACTTCAAGCTCGCCCGCCAGTACGGGGTGATGAACCTCGTCGTGCTGCACAAGCTGGCCGATCTGCAGGCCGCGGGCGACTCGGGCTCGCGCGCCGCCCGGATCGCCGAGGGACTGATCGCC
>DASZLC010000001.1:0-1840 GCA_035552615.1 Solirubrobacteraceae bacterium | reverse complement strand
TCGTTCGGCAAGGGCATCATGCCGCTCACCTTCGAGGCGCTGAAGGGCCAGCGGTTTCGCTGGTGCTTCGGCGGCATCCAGATCCTCCGTCGCCACTGGCGCTCGATGCTGCCGGGCCGGGAGACGGAGCAGAACCGCCTCAACCTGGGCCAGCGCTGGGCTTACCTGACCGGCGGGATCCAGTGGTACGGAGACCTGTTGGCGGTGCTGTTCTTCGCGTTCCTGCTTGTCGGTGCCGCGAACATCGCGTTCAGTGGCGGGCTCGTGTTCCGCAAGCTCACCGGTTTCCTGTTGGCCGCGATCCCGCTGCTCGTCGTGCTGGGGTTGCTTCGCGCCGTCGCGCTGCTGCGGCGGGGGACCGGAGCCTCGTGGCGCGAGGCGATCGGTGCGTTTTTCATCTGGCAATCGACCGGCCTCACGATCGCGCGTGCCTCGGTGCAGGCCCTGTTCGCCAAGGAGGCCACGTTTCTTCGAACCCCCAAGACGCAGGAGCAGCCGGTGTGGACAGACGCGCTGAAGGCGAACTGGGCGGAGTGCTCGTTCGGCCTGCTCGGGCTGGCCGCGATCGCGGCGGCCCTGTCGCGATCCTCCAGCCACGGGGGCGTGCTGCTTGCCGCGCTGTTGGTGTGGCCAACGGCGAGCTTTCTCGCCGCGCCCTATAACAGCTTGACCGCGCAGCATGCCTCGCTGCCTCCCGAGCTTCGAGAGCGGCGGCGCACGGAGCACCGCCGGTATGGCGCGCGCCGCCTCACGTTCGCCGCCGGCGGCCTCGCAATCACGGGCGCGGTCGCGACTCTGGCCTTGGGTCTATTCGCCCGCAGCCCGTCGAACGTGACACCACCACAGCTGATCGGCCCGGCGAGAGGCCTTCCCGTTCGGTACGGGCCGGGGCCGCGCCCGGCCCCGCCGCAGGCGCCGCGATCCACGAGCGGGTCGTCGTCCCGCGGGAAGAGGTCGACGAGCCGCTCGAGCGGCGGGTCGACCTCCGCGACTACCACGCCGACCCACACGTCGACGACGACTTCAACGCCCATGTCCACGACGACATCGACGGACACCACGACCACGACTACCTCGACCGTGCCGACGACCACGACGCCCACCACGACGACGGGCTCGACGACCTCGACCGCTCCGAGCAGTACCTCGACGACGTCGTCGACGACGCCATAGTGAAGTGCTGTTTCGCGGGATCTTTGTCGTGCTCGCGCTCTCGTTCGCCGTGACGGCGTGCGGCGAAGCTGTCCGGCCGTGGACGCCGCCGGGCGCCGCAGCGCGCTTCCTCTCCCGCTACGTGACGGGCGACGGGCGTGTGATCAGGCGCGATCAGGGCCGGGACGTCGTCAGCGAGGGGCAGGCTTATGCGATGTTGATCGCGGAGGTTGCGCAGAAGCCGTCGCTCGTGCGCACGATCTGGTCGTGGACGGCGGGTCATCTCGGCCGTCAGGACGGCCTGTTCGCGTGGCACGCGACCGGCGGCGGGCAGATCTTGGACCCCCAGTCGGCAACCGACGCGGACGTTCTCATCGCCTACGCCCTGTTGCGCTACGCGGGCACCAACGAGTCCGCGATGCATCGCGCCGGGCGGCGGGTTGCGAGGGCCGTGCTGGCGAACGAGTCCGTGCCGCTGCCCGGCGGCACGCTGCTGCTGGTGGCAGGCCCGTGGGCGAGGGCAACCTCCCCTCCGACGATCAACCCCTCGTACCTGATGCCGGGCGTGTTCGATCAGCTGGGCCGGTTCACCGGCGATGACCGTTGGAGGGCCGCGGCAACCGCGGCGATCGCGCTGATTGCGGAGCTCACCCAGGACGGCCGCCTGCTCCCGCCCGACTGGGCAGCC